>SLSL01000138.1 GCA_007130465.1 Halanaerobiaceae bacterium
GGTATGGAGATGGCTGAAGCTTACGCTGAGCTAGGACTTGAAGTTACTGTTGTTGAAAAACAGCAGCATATTCTACCCCTGATTAATAGCGAACTTGCAGAAAAAGTTGAAAAACACTGTCGAGAAAATGGAGTAGAATTCTATCTAGGCCAGGGAGTTACTGAATTTAAAGGTGATGATAAAGTTGAAAGGGTAATCCTGGACTCCGGTGAAGAGATTGAAACAGATATGGTCCTAATGGCCATTGGAATTCGACCTGTCAGCGGCCTTGCCGCTGAAGCTGGAATTGAACTTGGAGTAAAAAATTCTATCAAAGTTAATGGTCGGATGGAGACAAACCTAGACGATATCTGGGCCTGTGGAGACTGTTGCCAGTCAGTTAATTTAGTTAGCGGCCATCCAGTCTGGGTGCCTCTTGGATCAACTGCCAATAAACAGGGCCGGGTTGCCGGTGAAAATGCTGTTGGTGGAGATAATTTTCACCGGGGAATCTTAGGCACTGGAATCACGAAAGTCTTTGATTACTGTGTTGCCACAACTGGCATCAAAGAAGACGAAGCAGAAGCAGCTGGTTTCGACCCATTTTCAATTACAATTAAAGCTCCTAACCATTCAGGCTATTATCCTGGTTTTGAATATTTCAGTTTAAGAGGTATCTTTGATAAAGAGACTGGAAGAATCCTTGGAGCAGAAGGAGTCGGCCGGAGCGGTGTAGATAAACGGATTGATGTCCTGGCGACTGCTATCTATGCAGAACAGACAGCCGATGACCTTTTCCAGATCGACCTCGGTTATGCTCCTCCTTATTCAGTACCGAAAGATCCAGTTGCCATACTAGGAATGCTTGCCAAAAAGAAGATATAATATGAAAGGCGGGCCGGTCAGGCCCGCTAAATATTTGGAAACCAGATTTAATTTAATTCAAATGTAGCTATAAGATCTTCATATTCCATATAACCGACAACCCGATCTATAACAGTTCCATCCTGGTCTATAAACATATTGGTTGGCACACCTCTAACCAGATATTCTCTGCCAACTGCCTGATCTTCATCCAGGAGAACCATGAAATCTTCAAATTTCATATCAACTATAAATTCATCAATTGTGGCCTGGCTCTCACCAAAATTAACAGCCAGCACCTTGACATCATCAGGATAATTATTCTGGAGGTCTTCCAAATATGGGAGTTCAGCCAGACAGTTTGGACACCAGGTTGTCCAGAAGTTAATCAGAACATATTTATCCCTGTAATTTGACAGACTGACTTCCTCCCCATCAAGATTCATAAGGGTGAAATCAGGGGACAGCTGGCCTGGTTGAAGACCCTCTTCAATCTCGTTTTCCTCAGCAAATAAATTTTGCCCGATCAAAAAACCACCGGCAAAAACAATTACCAGGAGTCCGGCAATAATAACTTTTCTTCTCTTATTTTTTAATAGATTCATAGTCACACATCCTTATTTTTTGTAATTAATATATTCAATAAGACTTTATTAAGTTAATAGATTGGTCAGGGCTGAAAATCTACCTGTAAAGACCAGGATTCCAACAATAATCAAGATAATGCCACTGATTTTTTTAATCCAGGGCAGATAGGGGTTTAAGCTCTTAATTTTGCTTAACCAGTAATCTAGAAATAGAGCCGCCAGTAAAAATGGAATAGCAAGCCCGATTGAATAGGCTGACATCATAAGAAAACCAGAGCCAATATTACCGCTGCTGCCAGCAAAAACTAAAATAGTTCCAAGTACCGGTCCGATGCAGGGAGTCCAGGCCAGGGCAATTACCAGCCCAAATATAAAGGCCTTTAGATTACCAGTTAATCCAGCAGGCAATTTATTCTGGAGATTAAAATTGATAAATGGAAGTTTAAATGCCCCCAGGGTATGAAGGCCAAATAAGATAATTAAGGCTCCACCATACCTTGATAGCTCCAGTTGCCTTCTTAATAAAAACTGGCCAATCCAGGAAGCAGAAACTCCAAGCAGAATAAAGATAATAGAAAAGCCTGCAACAAAGGCTAGAGCCGGCTTTAAAAGTGACCACTTAGAATTTATTTTTTTAGGATTACTACCTGTTAAGATTCCAAGATAAGATGGGATAAGTGGTAGTATACAGGGAGAAAATATTGATAAAACCCCGGCAGTTAAAGCAAGTGGTATTGTTAATTCCTGTTGCATAAAGACTCAATCCTTTCTTTCGGGAACTATTCTCATTATAACACTCAAGATTAATTATGACAATAAGATTGCAGAATATTGTTTAAAGGGTTATAATTGTATTGATTAAAAATAAATTATGAGGTGATAACTAAATGGCTGAAGTTGACAGAAAGAATCTCTGGCTAAAGTTTAGTCAGGATGAAGAAAAGGAAGTCTTTGAATTTGCCAATCGCTATAAGAACTTTATGGATGAGAATAGGACAGAAAGAGAATTTATTCGGGGGACTGTTGCAGAACTTAAAGCAGCAGGCTTTAAAGATATTACTGAAACCGACCAACTAACAACTGGAGATAAAGTTTATGCCCAGAACCGGGAAGGCGCAGTTCTGGCTGCTATTATCGGGCAGGAAAAATTAACTGAAGGGCTGAAAATAGTCGGGGCCCATGTTGATTCTCCAAGAATTGATTTAAAACCGAAACCATTATTTGAAGAAAAGGAGATGGCATTCTTTACAACCCATTATTATGGTGGAGTTAAAAAGTATCAATGGGTTACTCTGCCTCTGGCTATTAGAGGGGTTGTAGTTAAAGAGGACGGCACAAAACTTGATATCTCAATTGGAATGGACCCTGAAGATCCAATTTTCTATATTACCGATCTTCTACCCCATTTTGGTAAAGAACAGGCTAAAAAGAAATTAAGTGAAGCCATTGATGCCGCCCAATTAAATAGTTTAGTCGGCACCAGACCGGTTGCTGATGAAGATGAGAAAGAGCCAGTCAAGAAAGCCTTATTAAATCTGATCAAAGCAGAACATGATTTAGAAGAAGAAGATTTAATCAGTGCGGAGCTTCAGTTAGTCCCGGCTCTGCTGGCAAGAGATGTTGGCCTGGATAGAACTCTCCTGGCAGCCTATGGTCATGACGATCGTTCCTGCTCCTATACAGCTCTGCAGGCATTATTAGAATTAGATCAGGTGCCAGAGAAGACATCTGTTATGTTATTAGTAGATAGAGAAGAGGTTGGCAGCATGGGCAATACTGGAATGCAGTCTACTTTCTTTGAAAATACAATCGCTAAATTATTAAATCTTACTGAAAGTAATTATTCAGAACTGGATCTCCGTCAGACTCTAGATAATTCAACTGCATTATCTGGAGATGTTACCCAGGCTTTTGATCCAGATTATCCTAAATCATCATCAAAGCATAATACCCCATATTTAAACCAGGGAGTAGTTATGACACCTTATACAGGAGCCAGAGGTAAAGGTGGTTCATCTGAAGCTTCAGCAGAATTTAAAGCCTATATCCGTGGCATCTGGAATAAATATAATGTAACCTGGCAGGCAGCAGAAATGGGAGCAGTAGATAAGGGCGGCGGCGGAACCATTGCCCAGTTCCTTGCTAACTATAATTTAGATGTTTTAGACTGTGGACCGGCAGTTCTTTCAATGCACGCTCCCTATGAAGTTTTAAGTAAAGCAGATTTATTTATGACCAAAGAGGCATATAGAACTTATTATTTATAATTAGAATTGGATTATTTGTATACTATTTAACTTCTTTTAAAATTAAATAGTGTATAATGATAAATAGAATTTGAAAAAGGGGGAAATTTTAATGGCTGAACCAATCAAGGTAACTGATGATACTTTTTCTGATGAGGTAAAGAATTCTGATAAACCTGTTCTTGTTGATTTTTGGGCTTCCTGGTGTGGACCATGTAAAATGGTTGCACCTGTTATTGAAGATATAGCTGAAAATTATGAAGATCAAATTAAAGTTTGCAAATTAAATGTAGATGAAAATCAGCAGACAGCAGCAGAATTTGAAGTTATGAGCATTCCTACAATGATTGTCTTTGAAGACGGCGAAATCAAAGATAAATTGGTAGGTTATATGCCTAAAGGTCGTTTAGTAAAAAAATTAGGACTTGAATAATTAAGTCAAAATAAACAATAATTATAAATATAATAAGTATAATTTTGAAGGTAGGGGTTATCCTCTACCTTTTTTATTTTGTTTTTAGCTTATAATATGGTATAATTTTTTCAGGTTTAGTAAGCATTTTTAGCAAATCAGGGAGGAGGAAAATAATGGCCAGAATATTAATTATCCATTCAGCTGATAAAAAGACTGAAGAGATAGCAGAAACAATTAAGACTGGTGCTGAAAAAAAGGGGTATCAGGTTGATATAATGGAAGCAGGTCAGGGCAGAGATGAGATTAGTTTTTATAAATATGACCTGATAATAGCCGGGAGTCCAAGCAATGGCATCTTTAAAGGCCGCCCAGCAGCTGACATTAAAAAGACATTAAGCAGGAGTAAGCAAACAGTTGGCAAAGATGCAATGGCTTATATTGTTCCTTCATTCTTTGGAAATACTAAAGCTCTGCGCTTGTTAATGGCTGAATTAGAAAAACTAGGATGTGTCGTCAAGGATTTTGCGTCACTTAAAAATAAAGAATCTGCAGAGGAATTTGTAAATAAATTATAGAAAGGAGAAATAGCATGGGGTTTAATCCAGTAGGTCAATTAGAAGCAGAGCTTATATCTGCTCTAGAGGCTGCTTTAGATAAAGTTTTAGAAGATCAGGCCCAAAATATAGATAAGCCTGAAATAGAAGTAGAAGTTCCAAGAGAAAAAGAACATGGCGATTACGCAACAAATCTTGCCATGGTAATGGCTGGTCGCTTAAGCACCAATCCAAGAAAGCTGGCTGAAGATTTAGTTGAGGCATTTGAACATGAGCTAGTTTCAAAGTTAGAGATAGCTGGCCCAGGTTTTATTAATTTTTATCTGAAAAATGATTGGTTATATCAGACTATTGGGCAGGTGATCTCTGCAGGAGAAGATTATGGCCAGACAGATAAAGGCAAAGGAGAAAAAGTTCAGATCGAGTTTGTCAGCACCAATCCAACCGGACCGTTGCATGTTGGCCATAGCAGAGGGGCTGTCGTTGGCGATGTTTTGGCCAATATTTTGGAGCAGGTTAATTATGAGGTATATCGAGAATATCTAATTAATGATGCTGGAAATCAGATGGATTTATTAGGTGAATCAACATATCTCCGTTACAGAGAGTTATTTGGTAAAGATATTCAGATGCCAGAAAATAGCTATCAGGGCAATTACATAATTGAGATAGCAGAAGATTTAAAGGCTGAATATGGAGAAAAACTATTAGAGATCGATGAAAAAGAAGCATTAGTTATTTCAAGGGAGAAGGCTTACGATCATCTCCTTGCAAATATAAAAGATGATCTTGCAGAATTTCGGATTGAGTTTGATAACTGGTTTAGTGAAAGAACTCTCCATGATGAGAACAAAATTCAGGAAGTCATTGATTTGCTAAGAGAAAAGGGATATATTTATGATAAAGATGGGGCTATCTGGTTTGCTTCAACTGAATTTGGTGATGACAAAGATCGAGTTGCCATCAAAAACGACGGAAGTCCAACCTATATGGCAGCAGATATGGCCTATCATTATGATAAATTAGAAAGAGGTTTTGACCATCTGATTAATGTCTGGGGAGCAGACCATCATGGATATATTGATAGAATGAAAGCTGTCATCCAGGCCTTTGGCTATGATAGGGATACCCTTGAGATAATAATTGTTCAGATAGTCACATTATTAAGAGACGGTAAAAAGGTTCCAATGTCAAAAAGGGCCGGTGATTTTGTGACTATGAGAGAGGTCATGGAAGAAGTCGGTAGAGATGCCGCCCGTTATTTTTATACAATGAGAAGTACAGATAGCCATTTTGATTTTGATCTTGATCTGGCAAAAAAAGAATCTACTGATAATCCAGTTTATTATATTCAGTATGCCAACGCCAGAATCCATTCTATTTTAGATAATGCCGGTGATTTAAGTTCAGAAGCTTGCGAGGCTGATTTAAGTCTGCTTAAAGACGAATCAGAAATAGATTTAATGAAGCTGATAGCTAGTTATCCAGATCAGCTTGAACTAGCAGCAGATAGAAGGGCCCCTCACATGATTGCAAATTACGCCTATGAACTGGCAGGGGTATTCCATGGATTTTATAATCGCTGTCGGGTTATTACAGATGATAAAGATTTAAGCCTGGCAAGATTGAAACTTGTTAAAGCAGCTAAAGTAGTTTTAGAAAATGTTTTAAGAGTCCTGGGAGTTTCAGCACCAGAAGAAATGTAAGTTTAAGGAGGAAAAAACAGGTATGACCAAGTATATTTTTGTAACAGGTGGTGTAGTATCTGCCTTGGGGAAAGGGATATCTGCTGCATCACTTGGAAGGCTTTTAAAAAGCCGTGGCTTAAAGGTTTCTATTCAAAAATTTGACCCCTATTTAAATGTTGATCCTGGAACTATGAGTCCCTATCAACATGGTGAGGTCTTTGTAACAGGAGATGGAGCGGAAACAGATTTAGATTTAGGCCATTATGAACGGTTTATTGATGTTAATTTGAGTCAGAATAATAATGTAACAACAGGAATGATCTATGGCCGGGTAATCAGAAAAGAGCGAAAAGGTGAATACTTAGGGTCTACTGTTCAGGTGATTCCCCATGTTACCGACGAGATTAAAAGTAGCATTAAGAGAGTTGGAGAAGAGGGCAACTTTGATATTGTAATTACTGAAATCGGTGGAACTGTCGGCGATATTGAGAGTCTCCCCTTTATGGAAGCTATTCGCCAGTTAAAGGGCGATCTTGGAAAGGATAATGTCTTTTATCTCCACTGTACATTAATTCCCTATCTGAAAACTGCAGGAGAGCTTAAGACCAAGCCGACTCAACATAGCGTAAAGGAGCTTAGAAGTATTGGTATTCAGCCAGATGCGATAGTTTGCAGATCTGATCGTGAATTAACCCAGGAAGTTAAGGATAAGATTGCTCTATTCTGTGATATTGAAAAATCAGCAGTTATCCAGATGGTAGATGTCGATCATATCTATGAAGTACCACTGGATCTTGAAGAAGAAAACCTACCTGATTTAGTTATTGAACATTTAAAGCTAAATCAAAGAGTAAAACCACCGGAATTAGATGATTGGAAAGATTTAGTCTATAAGCTTAAGAATTTAGATCATAACCTTAAAATTGGGATTGTCGGCAAGTATGTAGAACTACCTGATGCCTATTTAAGTATCAGTGAAGCATTAATTCACGCCGGAATAAAAAATGATTCTGAGATAAATATTGACTGGGTCTGTTCTGAAGAGTTTGAGGAACTTAATAAAGATGACCAGAAAGAGAGGCTCGCTAACCTGGATGGAATCATCGTACCTGGAGGTTTTGGCGAACGGGGTATTGAAGGCAAGCTGGCAGCTGTAAAATATGCCAGGGAGAATAATATACCTTTCTTTGGCATCTGTCTTGGCATGCAATGTGCTGTAATAGAATTTGCCAGGAATAAGGCCGGATTACATGATGCTAATAGCAGTGAATTTGATGAGGATACTGATAATTCAGTGATAGATTTAATGCTGGATCAGCAGGATATTGAAGATATGGGTGGAACTATGCGCCTTGGACTTTATCCCTGTAAATTAGATAAATCCAGTAAAAGTTTTGAGGCATATCAGGAAGAAGTTATCTATGAAAGACATCGCCACAGATATGAATTCAATAATCATTTCAGGGATATTCTCCAGGAGAAAGGTTTAAAAATTGCTGGTTTATCCCCTGATGACAGGCTGGTAGAAATCATTGAAGTTCCTGATCATCCCTGGTTTGTTGGTGTTCAGTTCCATCCAGAATTCACCTCAAGACCAAATCGTCCTCAGCCGTTATTTGTTGATTTTATTGAAGCTGCTTTATCTGAAAAGCAAACAAGAGGAGGCCTAACTAATGAGTTATAAGTACGTTTCACTGGACCATGAAGGACCGATTGCAGAAATATTCCTGAATCGTCCTGAAGTTTTAAATGCCTATCATCTGGATATGTTAAATGAATTAAAGGCAGCTTTAAAAGAAGTTTTTTCAGAAGATGAAAGCAAAGTATTAATGATAACAGGAAGAGGTTCCAAAGCTTTTTCAGTAGGTGCAGATATCAATTGGCTTGAAGATTTAA
>SLSL01000279.1 GCA_007130465.1 Halanaerobiaceae bacterium
AGGGGGATAAGGTAGCCTGGATTACAGCCTATGACTTTCCAACAGCTCAATTTGCAGAAGAGGCAGGAATGGATATGATCTTAGTTGGAGACTCATTAGGAATGGTTGTTAAGGGCTATTCAGGTACAGTTCCGGTAACTATGGAAGACTGTATTTCTCACTGTCAGGATGTAAGAAGAGGAGCTCCTAATACATACTGTATTGGAGATATGCCTTTTATGTCCTATCAGGTTTCTAAAGAGAAAGCTGTAGAGAATGCAGGCAGGTTCTTAAAAGAGGCAGATATGGATGCCATCAAGCTTGAAGGTGGCCAGAGAGTCTGTGATCAGATTAGAGCAATTACTGATGCAGGTATCGTTGTTTTTGGCCATATTGGATTGACACCTCAGAGCTCAGGCCAGCTAGGTGGCTTTAAAGCTCAGGGCTTACATGTGGATAGCGCTAGAGATTTAATTGATGATGCCATAGCTGTTCAGGAAGCTGGAGCAGAGGCCCTATTATTAGAAGCTGTACCGCCAGAATTAACTGAATTTATAGCTAAAAAGCTAAAGATTCCGGTGTATTCAATCGGTGCTGGGCTCCCTTGTGACGGTCAGCTGCTTATCTGTGGCGATATGCTCGGTATGTTCCAGGCATTTACTCCTAAGTTTGTTAAGCAGTATGCAAATGTAGCTGAGATAGAGATAGCAGCCTTTAAAGAGTATGTCAAAGAGGTCAAAGAAGAGAAGTTCCCTACAGATGATCATGTTTATAATGTTCAGGATCCGATTGAAGAGTTTGAGAAGCTGTTTGAAGAATATAATTGATTTAGCAAATATATTTGAGGGGGAAGATATAAGATGAGTTATAAAAAGATGAAAGAACATGTAGAGAAGGAATTTGGTTTTAGTGTTGGTGAACGTTATGATATGCCTGATTCTGAGCTTCGTTTTCCAGGGGGAGCCCATGCAAGAATGGAGATTTCTGGAATAGAAAACTGTGAAAACCTGAGACAAATGGTTGATGAAGCTGAAAAGAGAGATGTCACTGTACATAGGGTGATCTCTCTGGTAAAGGGAGCTACTCTACTTGATGATGCTGAATTAAAGGAATTTGCAACTATTGGTGCAGAGAATAATCTTGAGATTTTAGTTAATCCATGTGCCAGCCGTGGCTGGGATAATGGACGTCAGTATATTACTGAAGAAGGTTATGTATCTGGAATGCGCCTAAGAGGTCATGATGCTATCAAAAATTATATCCATGAGATTTATCGCTGTATTGATCTTGGTATTCGTGGATTTTTAGTAACAGATGAAGGGATGTTACGGGTCCTTAATTCGTTAAGAGATGAAGGTTTAATTCCTGAGAAGACTACCTTTAAGGTTTCTGTATTTGCCGGGCATGGTACTGCAGCCGGGGGACAGTTATTACAGAAATATGGTGCAGATAGCTTTAATCCGCTTGGAGACATGACTCTTCCTATGCTTTCATCAATTAGGCAGGGTGGAGTAGATATACCTTTAGATATCTATATGAGTTTAGTTGAGAGTATGGGTGGTTTCCAGCGTTTCCATAATTCTGCTGAGATAGCCAGAGTTGCTGCCCCTGTATATTATAAGATTGAGCCTGGTCCAAATGAGAAGGATATGTATAATACCTGGGCTGATTCTAGAAATCCGGAATTTGGTAATAGGTTAGCTAGAGATAGAGTAAAGTTAGCTCAAATAATAGAAGAATGGTTAGACCGTTCAGAATATGACATTGTTATGAATGATCATAAAGATGATTTATGTGTACCAGTGGTCTAAAACTATCCCTGTAGGGGCCGGTAAATTACCGGCCCCACATTAATCAAAGGAGTGAGAATATGGATAATGTGTTTGAATCAGCTTTAGATGCTTTACATAAGGCTGGAGAAAAAGGCAATATAAACCCAAGGGTTTTAAAATTATTATCTAGACCAAAAAGAGTTAGTGATTTTGCTGTTACTTTAAAAAGAGATAATGGAGATTTTGAAGTATATGATGCTTATCGTGTTGCTTATAATGATGCTTTAGGACCAACAAGAGATGGAACTAGATTTGTTCCTAATCTGAGTTTAGATGAAGTTAAAGCTTTAGGATTATTTATGACAATTAAACATGCTGTTTCTGGTGTACCTGCCGGTGGTGGTAAAGGTGGAATTAAAGTTGATGCTTCTAAATTAAGTGATAGAGAATTAGAAAGCATTTCCAGATCATTTATTAGAAATTTGAAGCCGAAAGGTCCTGGGGTTGATGTACCTGGAGCAGATATTGGAACTGGTTATAAGACTCAGTCCTGGATGTTAGATGAATATGAGCAGGTAACTGGAGTTCATTGTCCACAGGCTATTAATGATAAGCCGGCTGCAGTTGGCGGTACTGTAGGAAGTGCGGAGGCTACTGGTCTTGGAATCTTTTATATTACTCAGGAAGCTGCTAGAGATCATGAGATTGAACTTGAGGGAGCAGAAGTGGTAGTTCAGGGTTTTGGCCAGGTAGGAGCAACAATAGCAGGGTATTTAGATGAGATCGGCTCGAAGGTAATAGCAGTTAGTGATATTAGTGGGGGAATAATTGATAGAGATGGTTTGGATATACCTGAGCTTGCTAAAAAGGTAGAAGAAGGGGCTTTATTACAGGATCTTGATGGATATGAAAAGATTAGTAATGATAGGCTTTTAGAGCTTGACTGTGACCTATTGATACCTGCTGCAGTTCAAAATGTTATTAATAAGAAGAATGCTGATAATATAAAAGCTGATTTAGTTGTAGAGGGGGCCAATGGTCCGACTACCCCTGAAGCAGATAAAATATTAAAAGATAAAGGTATTCCAGTAATTCCTGATGTTGTGGCTAATGCCGGTGGAGCAATTGTCTGTCATTATGAGAGAATCCAGGGAATAACAGATGATTATTGGGATATTGAGGAAGTTGAAGAGAGACTCAAAAAACAGATCACTGGTGCTTACTCTGCTTCTTATGATGTATCTCAGGAACTTGATCTTTCAATGCGTCATTCAGCCTGGGTTGTAGCTTTAAGGCGAGTAAGTAAAGCAGTAGAAATGAGAGGATGGGTATAAATTATGACTGGTGGAAAAAGAAAACATAAGCCTCTTTTTAAGGAAGAAGAATATCAGCGGAGAGTTAAAAAAGTTAAGAAGATGATGAGCGATAGTGGGATGGATGTATTATTTGCCTCACATCCTGCCAATATGAATTATTTGACAGGTTATGATGGCTGGTCATTCTATGTTCACCAGGGAGTAATAGTTTCCCTTGATAAAGAAGAGCCTATCTGGGTTGGTAGAGGTATGGATGCCAATGCGGCTAGAGTTACTACTTATTTAGATAACGCTGATATAAGAGAATATGCTGATGATTATGTACATTCTCCTGTTGGTAAACATCCAATGCAATTTGTTGCTGATATTTTTAAAGCTGAAGGCTGGGATAATAAAAATATTGGTGTTGAGATGGATCAGTTCTATTTTACCCATAAAAATTATCAGGTTCTAAATAAAGAAATGCCAGGAGGAAGTTTTGCTGATGCAACATTTTTGGTCGGTAAAGCAAGGAGAATTAAGTCTAATGAAGAAATAAAAGTTATGGACAGAGCTGGATTAATTGCCGAAAAAGTTATGAATAGAGCTCTAGAAGTAGTTGATGTCGGGGTTAGAGAATGTGATGCAGCTGCTGAAATTGCTAAGGCTCAGTATGCTGGAACAGATGATTTTGGTGGAGATTATCCGGCAATAGTGCCTCTAATGCCTGCAGGGGAAGGGACTAATACACCCCATTTAACCTGGACTGATACTGAGTATAGTGATGATGAGGCAGTTATTTTAGAATTGTCTGGTTGTTATCATAAATATCATGCTCCAATCGCCAGAACTTTATATTTAGGTGAACCAGATAAGAAATTAAAAGAGACTGCAGATATTGTTATTTCCGGGCTAGAGGAGACTCTTGAATTCATTCGCCCAGGTGTAACCTGTGAAGAGGTCGAAGCTAAATGGCGTGAGGCTATCTCTGGGAGTCATGTTGTTAAGGAATCTCGCTTAGGCTATGCTTTTGGTCTTAATTATCCACCTGATTGGGGGGAACAGACTGCAAGCATGAGACCTAATGATACTACAGAATTAAAGCCGAATATGACATTCCATGTTATTCCAGGAATCTGGTTTGATGATTATGGATTTGAAATTAGTGAAGCAATCCAGATAACTGAAGACGGCTGTAGATCATTTTATGATTTCCCAAGAAAACTATTTACAAAGTAACAATTCAAAAGATCTCATCCTGATAGTTTTTCTTGTGACCCATTAATTTATATTATTTTAGAATAAGATAATATGGGGGATAAATTTATGAACAAGCAGTTTAAACATCAGAGTTTAAGTAATAAAGTAGCTGAATATTTGAAACGAGAGATATTTTTGGAGAATTATCAGGGTGGAGATCATATTCTTGAGGCCAAAGTTGCAAAAGAATTAGATGTTAGTAGAGCGCCGGTCAGGGAAGCTATTAAAGAGCTTGAAAAAGAAGGGTTAATTGAAACTATTCCAAGAAAAGGTAGCTTTGTAGCATCTTTTAACGAGGAAAATATTAAAGAGGTCTTTGAGATAAGAGTGATCTTAGAAGGTAGAATGATGGAGATTATAATAGAAAATGATCTTTTGAAAGAAGAAGATTATATAAACCTTGAAAAGCTGATTGAAGAAATGCTTATTATTGTTAAAAAAGATATTCCTGAAGATGAAAAAGTTGTTGAATTAAATGAGAAGGATATTGCTTTTCACAAATATTTATGGGAAAAGACAAATCGAAAATATACTCAAAGAATCTTGAAGATGATTCATAATCAATTGAAGCTGGCAATGATTATTGATGCCAGAAAAGAAGATAGTTTAGAAGAATCTGCTAGAGATCATTATAAAATCATTAAAAATCTTAGGGAGAATAATTTGAATGATTTGCAGCAATCATTAATTGATCATATTGTTTCATATAATGAAAAATTGATGAGCAGAAAAGAAATTTATCCTAATTTTAAAAATGAGTAGATTGAGTAGCTGACAGGAGGTGCAGAATGTTTGCAATAATAAGAAAAATAAATGCAGGGATGAAAAAAATTGAAGAATTTATTGTTGGTTATGGTACGATTGCACTGGCAGTTTTAATAATTGCAAATGTTGTTGGTAGAAATGTTTTTGGATATAGTTTATATTTTGTAGAAGAGACTAATACTTTTCTCATTATATATATAACATTTGTAGGGACAAGTTATGCTGCCAGGAATGGTAGACATATAAGGATGTCAGCTTTATCTGATTTAGTTCCAGAAAGATTTGAGAAAATGATGATGTACATTATGACTTTAGGTACCTTCTTCTTTATGGGCTGGCTTACCTGGATTTCAGCAAGATATATTTTTGATATTTTTACTAGTGGAAGACAGAGCAGCCTACTTCAGGTTCCACTCTGGAGGGTATGGATAATTGTACCAATTGGGTTAGGGTTGACGACTATTCATTATATAATGGCTTTTATTAAGAATATTAAAGAAGAAGATGTATGGATATCCTTTGATGAAAAATCAGAATATGGAGATGTTCAGGCAGTTATTGATGAAGCAGATGTTGAAGGATTTGGTGATAAAAATAATGTATAATCAACAGATTAGTAGTCATAGAAGGGAGAGAACATAATGATTCAGTTGATGGTTGGGATAATGTTTTTGCTATTATTTTTAGGATTTCCGATGATGGTTCCTTTAATAGCTGCTCCTTTAATAATTATGAATATATATTATCCACATTTAGGTCAGACAATTTTAGTTCAGCAGATGATAAGAGGTATATTACCTCCTTCCTTATTAGCTGTTCCGATGTTTATTCTAGCAGCTGATATAATGACTGCTGGATCTACAGCTAGAAGACTTGTGGATTTTGTTCGAGATATTATTGGGCATATTAATGGTGGTATGGCAATCACAACTTCGATCACCTGTACATTATTTGGTGCGGTATCTGGTTCTACCCAGGCAACTGTTGTTGCAATTGGTGGTACAATGAGACCTTATCTTTTAGAAGATGGGTATGATGATTCATTTACGACTGCACTTATAATTAATTCCAGTGATATTGCATTGTTGATTCCGCCAAGTATTGGTATGATTATATATGGAGTAGTTAGTGGTAGCTCGATTGGAGAATTATTTATAGCTGGGATTGGCCCAGGGGTATTGATAATGATACTCTTTTCAATTTATTGTTATTTCTATGCAAGAAAACATAATATTCCTGTAAGAGATAAAAAAACCTGGGGTCAAAGATTGCAGAGTTTCAAACGGGCATTACTCGCCTTTGGTTTCCCGGTTATAATTATCGGTGGTATTTATAGTGGTATATTTAGCCCTACAGAGGCATCGGCTGTATCAGTATTATATGCCTTTATTTTAGAAGTGTTGGTATTTAAAAATGTTAAGATTTCTGATATTAGGGAAATTGCACTATCAACCGGGATGATTACAGCAGTAGTATTTATACTGGTTGGAGTCGGTAATTCTTTTTCCTGGTTGATCTCTTTTGCCAGAATACCTCAAATGGTTTTACCGCCAATAATTGGCACTGACCCGACTCAGACCTGGGTATTATTTATAATTGCAGTTGCATTTTTTATAGGCTGTATGTTTGTAGATCCTATAGTTGTTATTATGGTTTTAACTCCTTTATTTCAGCCCTATGTTCAACAACTTGGAATTGACCCAATTTTAGTAGGTACGGTGGTTACATTGCAGGCTGCAATTGGATCTGCGACGCCGCCCTTTGGGTGTGATATATTTACGGCAATTGCTGTCTTTAGGAGACCATATCTGGAAGTTATTAGAAAGACACCTGTTTTTATTGCGATTTTATTGTTTGCATCGGCGCTATTAATTTTCTTCCCGCAGATAGCCTTATTCTTAAGAGATTTAGCCTTTGGTTATATGTAAAGAATAGAGGTTTAATGCAGGAAGTATAATTTAATAGATAATTGGTCTTGAATTAAAGGGGGTGAGATGAGGAGAAAAGTCTGTAAATTTAATTTATTTCAAAGATTTTGGATCATCTAATAAAAAAAGGAGGAAATTAATTATGAGAAGTATGAGTAGAAATATTCTTATCGGTATGATTGCATTAGCAATGGTTCTTTCATTTTCTTCATTTGAGCAGGTTGAGGCACAGGAGACATGGAGTATTGCATTAGAGGAGATTGAAGGCAGTGTACAGGATGCCTGGGCACAGGAATTCAAAAGAAGAATTGAAGATGCTACTGATGGTGAGATAGAGGTTGTAGTCTATCCTTATGGTCAGTTAGGTACTGGTATGGGTGACTTAGCAGAATCGGCTCAGATGGGTATGGTTGAATTTACAATGACCAGTCCTTCTGTTGTATCAGGTCTAGTACCTGAAGCCAGATTATTCTCATTGCATTATATCTGGCCAGACAGTTTAGAATTAGTTGCTGAAGTACTGGCGACAAGTGATGCAATTCATGATCACCTTGCAGGTGCCTTTGAAGAAAGACAATTACATCTTCTAAGTTTATTCCCTGAAGGCTGGCAGGTCTGGACTACTAATGAGGAAATAAGATCTCCTGAAGATATGGATGGACTCCAGATAAGAGTTATGCCTGATCCAATGTTATCAGCTCAGTACAGAAATTATGGAGCAGACCCGGTACAGATGGATTATGCTGAGGTTTATAGTGGTCTTCAGCTTGGTATGATTGATGCTCAGGTAAACCCTATATTTGCTATTGAAGAGATGGCATTTTATGAGCAGCAGGAATATTTGATCTGGGGTGGAACAGTTCCTTATGTTGGTGGTGTTTCAGCCGGTCTTAATTTCTGGAATAGTTTAGATCCTGAAATGCAGGAATTAGTTAGTGAAATAGCTACTGATTTAAACCAGTATATCTATGAGATGCAGGATGAATATAATACTGAGCGTTTAGATATCATTTTAGAAAATGAACCTGATATTAGTATTATTGAACTTGATGCAGATGAAAGAGCAGAATTTAGAGCTCTTGCTGAACCTGTCTGGGATGAGTATGTAGATGATGTTGGAGAAATTGGACAGACTATGCTTGATATTATTCTTGAAGATATTGAGAATTTAAGAGGAGATTATGGTCTGTAAAATTTGCTGATAAAAT
>SLSL01000168.1 GCA_007130465.1 Halanaerobiaceae bacterium
AGGCTGAGCTGGCGGCCTATGATAAGATAGATGAATCAGTTGCTGCTGCTTTAAATGGGATTAAGGGGGAAGTCCTGACTGTTACAGAAAAAAGAGGTTTTGATGAGCCCCTTGATGAGACACTTGTTAATTCAAGGATGGATAAAGAAACCCTGGATGCCATGTTAGAGGCGATGAAAAATAATCTTCCGGCTTTCCATGATTTCTATAAGACTAAAGCGAAAGTTTTAGGCCATGATAATGGGCTGCCTTTCTATGATATCTTTGCCCCTTTGGGCGAGGTTGAGATGGAATTCAGTTATGAAGAGGCTAAGGACTTTATTGTAAAGAATATCAGGGAATTTAGCGATGAAATGGCTGACCTTTATGAAGAGGCCTTTAATAATAACTGGATTGATGCTGAGCCTAGAGATGGTAAAAGAGGCGGGGCATTCTGTTATAACATCAACCCGATTGAAGAGAGCAGGATTTTAAGTAATTTTAATGGTTCCTTTAGTGATATGACAACTTTAGCCCATGAACTTGGCCATGCCTATCATGGTTATTGTTTAAGTGGTGAAAGTATCCTGAATACTGATTATCCAATGCCTCTGGCTGAGACTGCTTCAATTTTTAGTGAAACGATTGTTACCAATGCTGCTTTGCAGGAAGCCAGTGAGGATGAGCAGTTTGTTATTTTAGAGAATAGTATTACTGGCTCAGGTCAGGTGATTGTTGACATTTACAGTAGGTTCTTATTTGAGAGTCGGCTTTTTGAGGCCAGGAAGAATGCCTCGTTGAGTGTTGATGATTTAAAAGAGATGATGGTTGAGGCTCAAAAGGATGCCTATGGCGATTCACTGGACCATGAGTATTTGCATCCGTCAATGTGGATTAATAAATCTCATTATTATTCAGCAGGCAACAATTATTATAATTTCCCCTATGCCTTTGGTCTGTTGTTTGGATTAGGGGTTTATGCCTTATATCTAAAGGGAGAAGATGATTTCTTAAATAAGTATAATGAGTTATTGCGGGCAACTGGCCAGAAGAAGGCTTTAGGTGTGGCTGAGATGGTTGGGATTGACCTCCATGACCCTGGATTCTGGGAAGGATCATTAGAAGTTATTAAAAAAGATATTGCCAAATTTATAGAATTATCTGATAATAAAATATAGAAAAATTAAAGCCGCTATCTGAGAGGATAGCGGCTTAACTTATGCAGTGGATATTCTTTTTTGGAATATTTTTTAGTTTCTGTTTAATGGCCAACTCTGGGAGGCTGATCTTCCAATCATATTCTGGTGTTTAGAGTCTACCCTATTATTTCCATGGGTTCTACTATCCTTGAAGTGGAGACAGAAATGGCCATTAAAGTTATTGTTGCTGATACTCTGTCCACCATGGGGAACTCCATTAATTGAGCCAGCAATTAATCTGCCATTAATATTAACAATTACAGCTCTTCTGTCCCAGCTCCAACTTCCACCGTATATTCTGCGCATTACATTTGTATCCTGAGAGGTTAATGGTTCTACATCTGCATGGTTGGTACCATAGAGGCGTCTGATCCTAAAACTCAGGCCTGTTTGGACATCTGTTACTGTTGCTGTGCTATTTCTCGGGAATAGTCGATTGACCTGACTCCAGCTTAATGCTTCTACAGATTGTTGATTTATATTGCTGCCGCCATTCCCAGGTATTCTTAAGCTCTGGCCAGCTCTTATTGTATCTCCACTAATATTATTGGCGGCTCTAATATCATTTATTGAGGCGTCAAATCGATTGGCTATTGTCCAGAGGCTATCGCCAGCTCTGACCTGATAGGTTGAAGATTTTTCTTCGCCTTCTTCATCAGTTAAAAGCTCTTCCCAGGTAGCCGGGCCGACAACGCCATCGACATCAAGGCCGGACATTTCCTGGAATTGGCGAACTGCCAGTTCTGTCTGGTGGCCAAAATCTCCATCTGGATTTAAAGGGTATAGGCCTAACTGGTTTAAATTTTTCTGTAGTTCAGTAACAGCTTCTCCAGAGTCTCCGTTTCTGACTATATCCATTTCCTCTAAATTAATATCTGTTGTTTGACTGGTTATTTCTTTTTGGTCTTCAGCTTTAGCAACTGCTTCTTCAGTATCGTCCTCTATATCTTCTTCAATATCATTTGGGTCATATGTAGTTTCTCCTAATTGATCGAATTCTTCTTCTAAAGTCTGCCAGGTAGAGCTGCCTACAATTCCATCGCTATCAATACCATGATCACTCTGGAATTCTTTAACAGCAGCCTGGGTCTGGCCTCTAAAGAATCCAGTTGGTTCTGTAGATATATACCCTAGCTGACTCAGTTTATACTGGAGATAAATTACATCTACATTGTGGGTATATATTTTTAACTGCTCTCTCTGATTAATATCAATACTATTTAAAGCTCTATCAATTGCATTTAATGTTTCTGGTCCAGCAATGCCATCAGGTCTTAAGTTTGCAGCTGCCTGAAACCTTTCGACGGCTCTTCTTGTTTCTTCACCGTACAAACCGGTTTGAGAAACAGCGAAGAAGCTAAGTTCTTCAAGCTTATGTTGTAGTTCTTCAACACTTTCATCTTGCTGGCCTGGGCTGAATATTTCACTTGCCTGTAAGTTTCCATTGTTAAAGATTAGTGATGCTGTGAAGATAAGAATTAAAAAGACTGAAATTTTGAAAACTAAACCCTTGCGTACGGTCGTTAGTTGATCTTTAAAATTCAATTTTTTAAACACCTGCCTTTTCCTTTTAGTTTGCGTTGCTTAATGCGTTCAATAAATCTTCATTTTTTTCGTAGATGTCGTCATGGAAACTTAAATCGCCATTTTCATCAGGGACAACTGTAAAATAGGTGAGGTAGATTGGCAAAGTACTCTGTAAATTCAACCAGGTTTCATCTCTGTCAACGATCTTTTCCGTTAACCTTTCTTCAGACCATTCTGGCATATCCTCTAATAAATATTTTGCAAGTTCCATAGGTTTTTCAAGCCTGATACAGCCTGAACTCCTTGCTCTGTCATCTAAGGCAAAGAGGTGTGTATCCGGGGTATCATGGAAGTAGATACTCTGGTTATTTGGAAAGCGGAAAACTAGCGAGCCTAAGGCATTCCAGGGCCCTGAATCCTGCCAGAAATAGTAAGGGAATGTATTTTTATTTGCTTCAACATTTTCCCAGTCGATTTCTTTAGGATTTATCTGTACATACTGGCCATTTTCCATGGTATAGACTTTGTAATTTCCTCTTTCAAGATGTTCAACATCTTCCTTTACCTTTGGCAAATGGTCTTCTACTGCAATAGAAGTCGGCATAAACCAGCGAGGACTGATTGTTATTCTATTGAGGTTGCCTTCCATTACAGGTGTTTTCCTGCTTGGTGTACCGACAACAGTTTTCATGTTAATAATAGCTTCGCTGCCTTCAAAAACCTCTAAACGGAATGAAGGGATATTTGAGATTAGATGATTGCCAGGCATCTGCTCATATTCCATTCGCCAGCGTTCTATATTTAAAATAATTTCTTTTATTTGATTATCGTTAAAATTATTTCTTTCTTCTAAACCCTCTAAAAGTGCTAAATAATAGGGGTGACCTGGTTCATAATCTGATAAGACATCTTCAACTGAACGGTCTGATTTAATTGATTCAATAATCCAGGGGAAGCCTTTCAGAATTTCTTCATTAACTATTTCTCTTTCTAAAGTATCAGGTTTGAATCTACCAGTTGCTAAATCACTTGTGTATTTAAGTAAAGCTCTGGTTAGTAATTCGTCTAATTCTTTTAAGTTATCAGGATTAATATTCTCAACATCCTGGTAGCGAATACCTGTCCAGATGCCATTTATATCTCCAAGTAAATAATCCTGGCTATTAAGTCCCTTAGACTCTGCCTGGTTAATCAATTCATAAATTTCCAGTCCGGCTTGATTAAATTCACCATCTTCAAGCCAGAGATAGTCTTCATCTATGTCATTTTCGGTCTCTAATAATTCGTTAAGCTCATTAAGATAATCATCAGCATTTATTGCTGGTGCAAATATAATGCTGATCATTAGAAAGATCAATAAAAATTTGGTTATCATAAATACTTCACCTCTTATTATAATTGGCTATAAATCTATAAAATCCTGCTTATTTCAGCGATTTTTTTATTCTTTTTTTATCATATCATATTTTTGATAATAATGCATATTATTATCCCTGGGTTTTCCAGGAGAAGTTTTGTATATTTATGAAAATAATTGTATAGTTTATGCATAAAAAGATTGTGAAATTTGTTAAGAGATACTACTTGGTAACCGTCGGGTATGGAGAGGGTCTATTGGTAAATATGTATATTTATACAAAATAGGCTGAAAGTTTTGTGTCAGAAGATCTTATTATGCAAATAATTTAAATTTATGATATTATTAATGAAAGGAACAATAATTATGATTTCACAGGGGGATTATAAATTATGGCAGACTCTCAAGAGAGTAAAAGGCGCAGAATTAGGGAATGGGGAATTATTCCTGGAGTTTTGCCAACTGGAGATAAAAATTCGATTACAGATATAAAAGGCGTTAAGGTTGGCCATGTTACAATTATGAAAGGTGATGGCAAATTAGTTCCGGGGAAAGGCCCTATCAGAACGGGTGTTACAGCTATTTTGCCTCATTCAGATAATATATTTTCTAGACCTGTTGAGGCTGGTGTCCATGTAATAAATGGTTATGGAAAACCAACTGGCCTGGAACAGATAAAGGAGTTAGGCCGGCTATCTTCACCAATATTATTAACTTCAACTCTTAATGTGTCCAGGGTTGCTGATGCCTTAATTGATTATGTTTTAAAAGATAATCCTGAAATAGGGATTAAGGGACCTAGCTTTAACCCTGTTGTTCTTGAATGTAATGATAGTTATTTAAATGATTTGCAGGGGAGGCATGTTAGAGCACAACATGTTCACCGGGCTCTGATTTCAGCCAGTAGCGATAGGGTAAGCGAAGGCGATGTTGGAGCTGGTACCGGTATGACTGCCTTTGGTTTTAAAGGTGGGATTGGATCTGCATCAAGAAAAATAAAATTGGATAGTACTGAATATAATCTTGGCGCTTTAGTTTTAAGTAATTTTGGTCGCCGGGAAGAGTTAAAAATAAATGGATACCCTTTGTATCAGCTTGATCAGGATTTAGTGAATTTACATGAGACCGGTGGTGGTGACGGCTCGGTGATTGTTGTTTTAGCTACTGATCTACCTCTAAATAACAGGCAGTTAACAAGGGTTGCCTCCAGGGCTAATATTGGCCTGGGCAGGGTAGGTTCTTTGGCTGATAATGGTAGCGGAGACTTTGCTCTGGCTTTTTCCACTACTAATCAATATAAACGGAATGATACAGGCAAAATAATTTTAAATTCTGTAGATACCCAGATTAATGAGTTGCCAGCTAATTTAACTGAGAGTGAATTAATGAAGGAGTTATTTCAGGCAGTTGTTGAAAGTACTGAGGAGGCGGTTTTGAACTCATTATTTATGGCTTCAACTGTTAGAGGTAGAGATGGCCATAAGGCCAGAGGCCTTCCAGGAGACCAGGTTGCAGCAGCTTTAGAGAGAAATAGATTATGTCGTCCTAATAGATAAGGGGTTGGTTTTAATGGAAGAAGCATTGAATATAATTAAAGATGGTACACTTACTCAACAACAGAAAATAATTGCTCTGGCCAGGCAGGCAGAAAATCAGCTTGAACTTCCGGGTTTGACTGATAAAGAGCAGGATTATTTAAACTCTGATTTGGTCTGCGATCTGGCAGAGGGGCAGGCACCCTATCGGCCAAGGTATAACCTTGTTGATTTTGCTAAATTTATGGAGGAAGGCAGCGAGTTTTTAAGGTTATCCAGTCCAGAGACTCTTGCAGAGGCAACTAATAATCTAATTATTTTATATCAAAATATTCCTTCTGTTACTGGAATGCCAGTCTATATTGGAGAACTTGATAAATTACTGGAACCATATATTGATTCAAGTTCTGATCCGAAGTCAACAATCAGGCTATTCCTGACAGCAATTGATAGAACTCTGCCAGATAGTTTTGTCCATGCTGATATTGGGCCAGAGAAGACCAGGGCAGGTGAACTTATTTTAGAGGCTGAAAAAGAGCTTGCTAATTCTGTGCCAAACCTGACTCTTAAATATGACCCAGAGTTAACAGATAAAGATTTCGCAATTCAGGCCGTTGAGACTGGCCTGGAAGTTTCAAAGCCTTATTTTGCCAATCATAGAGATTATCAGAAGATTTTTGGAGATGAATATGCAATTGTAAGCTGTTATAATGCTCTGCCGATTGGTGGCGGCAGTCATACTCTGGTAAGGATGAATTTGAAAGCTGTTGTTGAAAAGGCACTGGAGGAAGAAGAGTTTTTAGCTGTTAGATTGAGAGATGTTAGCAAGACTATGTTATCGATAATGGATAAAAGAATAGCATTTCTCTGCGAGGAAAGCCCATTTTTTAAGAGTAATTTTTTAGTAAAAGAAGGGTTACTGGATAAGAATAAATATACTGCAATGTTTGGGGTTTACGGTATGGCTGAAGCTGTTAATCTCTTTTTGGATGGCGATAGTGAATCCGGCTCTTACGGTAAGACTGCTGAATCACAGAAAATGGCTAAAAATATTTTAGATATAATTCAAAATGAGTTAAATGAACATGAGAATGAGCATTCTCCTTTTAATGATGGTCATTATCTGCTCCATGCCCAATCTGGAATCGGGGAGGATGTTGATACTTCTCCAGGTTGCAGGATTCCATATGGTGAGGAACCATCTATGCCGGAACAACTTAACTTTATATCACCAATCCATCAGTATTTTCCTGCTGGGGTAAGTGATATCTTTACTTTTGATAAAACCTATAAGAGAAATCCTGAGGCTATTTTAGATGTTATCAAAGGTGCTTTTGAGAAGGGGCTTAGATTATTTTCCTTTTATAATTCAGAGAGTGACTTAGTTAGAATTACTGGTTATCTGGTTAAAAGGTCTGAAATAGAAAAGTTGAATCAGGGTGAGACAGTCCATAAGGATACTGTGGTTCTAGGTAGGGATACTCTTGAGAGTTCTCCTGAGGAAAACAGGAAAGTTAGATAAAGAATGCAAAGAGCAGTAATCAATAGGTGGATAAATTTTAGCCCGATCGATGGTCCAGGGAATAGAACAGTTATCTTTTTTCAGGGTTGTAATTTAAATTGCAGTTACTGTCATAATCCAGAAACCATTGAGATTTATGATAACAAGAGTAAAATTCCAGGATCGTTGTATTTACTGACTGTCGATGAGTTAATTGAGAAGATAAAACAGAATTTTCCTTATATATCAGGTATTACAGTCTCTGGCGGTGAGCCATTACTCCAGCTAGAATTTATAAAAGAATTATTTTCTAAAACTAAAAAATTAGGTTTATCTAATTTTATTGATACTAACGGAACTATTCCTTTAACCGAGCAGAAAACACTACTAGACTTAACTGATGGAGTTATGATAGATTTTAAAGCTTCAAATAGTGCTGATCTTATTGAAGTAACAGGATCTGATAAACTTGAGATTATTAAAGAGAATATTATTTTATTGAATGATGTAGGACTGTTACATGAAGTAAGAACAGTAATAGCAGGAGGCTTAATAAATTATCAGGAAAATGTTGTTGAGATAGCAGGTTTTATTGCTGAAATAGATCCAGAAATAAAATTTAAATTGATTGCCTATCGAAATCATGGAGTTGAAAATAGCGAGGGAATAATTGAGCCGTCAACAGAAGATATTAATAATTATAAAAAGTTAGCCAGGACAAATGGATGCAAGAATATTCAGATAATAAAATAATATAAATTAGCCCCAGTTTAAGTGATAAAGGCTGGGGCTAATTTATATTTTGGAATAGTTATTTTATTCTCCTTTGATAAAAATACTATTTACTGTTTGATTTCCTCCAGGATATTAAATAATGGAGAAGATGGTATTATTTATTAATTGTGCTCAAGAGTTTTTGGATCAAGAGCATCACGCAAACCATCACCAAATAGGTTTAATGATAAAACAGTTACTACAATAGCAATTCCTGAAAATGTTACAGGATAGTGAGATAATCTTATAAATTGACG
>SLSL01000187.1 GCA_007130465.1 Halanaerobiaceae bacterium
GGAATAAATTTTATAAAATAAAACTTTATTTTTTAGGCATAAAAGTATATACAATTGAAGATAAATCAGGTAAAATAGAAGTTGAAAAAAGTAAAAAAGAAAAAATTAAAGATAAAGTAGATAAAGATAAAAGAGATGAAGAAAAAAGTGGAAATATATTTTTCTCAATTATTTCATTTATTAGAGAAAATGATCTAAAAAAATATCTAGGAGAAACCTGGATTTTAATAAAGTCTATACTTTCCCAGGTGCTACCAAGAGATTACCAGATTAGTTTAAAAGCAGGATTTGAAGATCCATATTATACCGGGAGTTTAGCTGCTTTCTTTTATAGTCTGGATGGTTTAATAAGAAGGGACCGGATTCAACTTGATTTAATATGGAACAGGGAGGTGATTGCTGCTCAGGGTTATCTTTATGGTAGATTTATGCTGGCTTCTATCTGTTTTTATCTCTTAAGATTCACTGGCAGAACAGGCATTTATAAAGAATTATTTAAAAAAATAAGGGGGAAATTTAAAAATGGCTATGACTCAAAACGTTCTAGAAACAATGTATAGTAAACTGGATAAATTTTTAAAGACAGAGACAGTTATAGGCGAGCCTATGGATCTTGGCGAGATTAAACTTATTCCAATTGTAACTGCTTCCTTTGGGATGGGTGGAGGTTTAGGTGAAGAAAATAAAGAAGGCGGTAAAAGTGAAGGTGGCGGTGGTGGTCTGGGCTGCAGGATTTCACCAGATGCGATCTTAGTTATCAAGGGCAGTGAGGTTGAATTAGTTAATTTAGATGGAAGAGGTTCTTTAGATAAACTTTTTGAGGTTATGCCTGAATTAATTGGAAAAGTTGAAGGGATAGCTAAAGGCTCAAAGGGCGAGGAAGATGATGCTAGTGAAAAAGAAGAAGAGAATAAATAATTAAATATTTTATAATAGCCCTGGAAACAGGGCTATTGATTTTTTAAAAAGAGCTGATTTAATGATGCCCTGGCTTATTGTCAGGGTATTTTTTTACTTGAATTTTTTGAACGAAGTGATATAATTATATTAATAGTTAATGAATTGATATATTACTTTATTTACAGGGGAGATTGGAGGTGCAGGTAATCAAGAATAAGAAGGTATATGAGATGCAGGCAGAGATTTGCAAGGTATTGGCTAATGCCAAAAGGATTGAAATTATATATCTCCTGAAAGAAGGAGAAAAGCATGTAAATGAACTGGCAGAGGCAATGGATATCAGTAAAGCGAGTGTTTCTCAACATCTTTCTCTGCTTAAAGAAAAAGGTGTGGTTTCAAGCAAAAAAGTGGGTTTAAATGTATTTTATAATATAAATAATCAGAGATTTATTGAAGCCTGCAACTTAATGCGGGAGATCATGGTAGATCAGTTAAATGAATTAGTTAGTTCATCAAGGGAAATATTATCAGAAGAAGAGGAATAGAGGAGGATGATAATATGGCAAAATACAAGTATCTCTGTCAGTGTTGTGGTGAGGATTACATTGTTTATGTAGAAGCAAAGGACGGGGAAAAACCTAGCTGTCCTCAATGTGGAGAAGACTGTTTTGGTAATTGCAAAGAACTAGGAAAAGTGGAAGAATAATTTTTAACCCCTGATAATTCAGGGGCTTTTTTTTATGACAGCTTTTAAGTTTTTTTGGTCCCAGTCAGAAGTTATGATAGTATCGCCTAATGAATTAGGGAGGGCCAGAAATATCTGGTTGTTTTTAACTTTTTTATCAGTCTTCATCTTATTAATTAGGCTGTCAAAACTTATAGTGGCTGGCAGGGTAACTGGCAGGCTGAAACTGGTTAATAAGTTTTTTAATCTATTAATCTGATCTGGATTTATATAATTTAGTTTTTCAGCTAAATAACTTTCATAGACCATGCCTATCGCAATTGCCTCGCCATGGGTATATTTCTGGTAATCAGTTAATGCCTCAACAGCATGGCCGATTGTATGGCCTAAATTTAATTTAGCTCTTATACCTGTTTCTTTTTCATCTTGATTGACGATATCGCTTTTGATCTGGCAGCAGTTATAAATTAATTTGGAAAGAATTTCTGGAACGATCTCTTTGATTTCTTTAATATTATTCTCAATATAATTAAATAGATCTTGATTAAAGCCATAACCATATTTAATAACCTCAGCCAGGCCAGTATTGTAATCTCTGGACTTTAGAGTATTAAGAAGGCTTATATCTATGATTACTATCTCTGGCTGATGAAAGGCGCCGATAATATTTTTGGCATCAGGATGATTGATAGCAACTTTGCCGCCAACGCTGCTATCGA
This sequence comes from Halanaerobiaceae bacterium, assembly GCA_007130465.1. Classification (GTDB taxonomy): domain Bacteria; phylum Bacillota; class Halanaerobiia; order Halanaerobiales; family Halarsenatibacteraceae; genus Halonatronomonas. Next base: position 2,305 of record SLSL01000187.1, read on the forward strand.
CCTGGGCCAGGAGGCTGGTTGGTACCTGAATAAAGTTGATTCCTCTCATAAAAGTGGCTGCAGCCATGCCGGCCAAATCTCCAACTACTCCGCCACCAAGAGCGATAATTGTAGAATTGCGATCAAACCTAGATTTTAAAAGTAGGTCATAGATTTTATTTAATTCATAATTGCTTTTGCTTTTCTCACCAGGCTTAATAATATGGCTCTGAACCTGATAATCCTCTTCCTGGAGGGATTTTTTTAGTCTATTTCCATAGAGGGGATAGACATTCTGGTCAGAAATTATTAAAACTTTATCTCCGACATCTAAATTGGAACTAATTATCTGGCCGGTGCTATTAAGTATATCACTGTCAATGATGATATCATAACTGTCTTTATCAAGATTGACTTTTAGTTTATTTTTCAAAGGATCACCTCTTTATTAATAGTTTTCAATCTGTTTTAGATAACTATTGTAATTATTTTTGATTTCTTTGATTGAATCTCCGCCGAATTTATTAGAAAATGATTTTGCCAGGACAATAGCAGTCACTGCCTCAGCAACTATAGAGGCTGAAGGAACGGCACAGTTATCAGACCTTTCTTTAGCAGCTTCAGCCGGTTCTTTGCTATCTAAATTTACTGTTTTTAACGGTTGAGAGAGAGTCGGAATTGGTTTCATTGGCAGTCTGACTATTAATTCTTCTCCTGTTGAAATACCGCCTTCTAAGCCACCTGAATTATTTGATTTTCGATAAAATTTCTTTTTATCGTTATCATAGAAGATTTCATCATGGACCTGGGAACCAGGTTTTTCGGCAAGCTTGAAGCCGCCTCCGAATTCGATGCCTTTGATTGCCTGGATGGCAATTAATTCAGCTGCCAGCTGGCCTTCTAATTTCAAATCATGATGGGTATGGCTGCCAAGGCCCAGGGGCAGACCAGTGACTATAACTTCACAGATTCCTCCGACTGAGTCGCCTGCTTCTTTCCATTTGTCTATTAGTTCTATCATTTTAGCTGTTGTTTCTTTAGAGCCGGCTCTGACCGGGCTCTGCTCCACCTGGTTGAAATATTCTCGGATTTCTTTAATGGAAGTAATATTTTTTTGCTCTTTAATGGCCAGCCAGTTTGGAGACTTAACAGTTCCAATTCCTGTTACATGGCTAAAGATTTCTACTTCAAAGTTTGCCAGGAATTCTCTGGCAATGCTGCCGACTGCTGTTCTGATGGCGGTCTCCCTGGCACTTGCCCGCTCCAGAACATTTCTTAGATCAGAATGGTTAAATTTAATACCACCAGGCAGATCTGCATGGCCTGGGCGAGGTTCAGCTACTCTTTTGGCTTTGATTTTATTCTGATCGCCTTTGTTAGTTACAGTCATAATATCTTCCCAGTTGGCCCAGTCTTTATTTTTGATATTCATGGCCAGAGGAGAGCCAAGGGTTATGCCTTCTCTAAGGCCTGAGGTGATATTGATCCTGTCTTTTTCGATATCCATCCGGCCTCCCCGGCCATGGCCCTGCTGACGTCTTTTTAGTTGTTTATTGATATTATCTATATTAATTTTTAAGCCGGCAGGAAGATCTTTGATGATGGCAGTTATTTCTGGTCCATGGGATTCCCCTGCTGTAATATAATCAAACATCTCTTAATTTTCCCTCCTTTGTTTTAAGCCAGTCTTTATACTGGTTTAATCTTTCGATATATTTATCTAAATAATATATCAGGTTATCATTATTGCTTTTATAGATCTCTTGCCAGAGTTCTTTGGAACTGGAGGCAAGCCGGGTCATATCCTTATAGCCATTACCGCTGATTTCGACCATCTCGGTATTTTTTTCTTCAGCATTGATTACCTCAGCTAAAACATAGGCAAGGAGTTGGGGGAGATGGCTGACCCCGGCTAAATATTTATCATGGCTTTCAGGATCAAGTTCAATGATTTTCATATTTAAGCCTTTTAGAAAATCTTTAAGACTATTGATTATAGTTTCAGGGTAACTGGTTTTAGGTTCCCTGGTGATTATAAATGGTTTTTCACTAAAGAGATCAGGTTGTGAATAGAGGGCTCCTGATTGTTCCAGGCCAGCTATTGGATGGCCACCTAGAAACCAGGTATTTTTAAAGTTATTTAATTTACTGCCTCTATCAACTATTTCAGATTTAGTGCTGCCAGTATCTATTATTATTGTACCGGAATTCTTTTCTCCTAGCAGATTATTAAGTTTATCTAGATATTCTTTTATAATATTGATAGGGGTTGCCAGGATAATCAGTTGATATTTGCCAGTGCTTAAATTATCAAGGGAATCTGCCCTGACATCAATTAGAGAGTTATCAATTAAGTAATTGAGATATTCTTGATTATTATCTAGCCCGGTGATTTTAATTTCTGGATAACTATCTTTGATAGCACCGGCCAGGGATGCCCCGATTAGGCCGGTGCCGATTATTAAGATATTTTCTATTTTAAATTCCATTTTAATTTTCTTCTCGATTGATAGCCTTACTGATCAGGTCGATTTCTTCCATTAACATCTGGAAATTATCTGGTTTTAATGACTGCTGGCCATCTGAGAGTGCCTCTCCAGGATTAGGGTGGACCTCAATAATCAGGCCATCTGCTCCAGCAGCAATACCAGCTCTAGCCATCGGTATAACTAGATCCCATTGACCTGTACCGTGGCTTGGGTCTACAATCACTGGAAGATGGCTGATCTGCTGAACTAAAGGAACAGAACTTAAATCAAGGGTATTTCTGGTTCTTTCACTAAATGTTCTGATGCCCCGCTCACAGAGGATTACTTCTTTATTGCCTTCGGACATGATATATTCAGCAGCTAGAAGCCATTCCTTGATGGTAGCTGACATACCTCGCTTTAACAGGACTGGTTTACTTGCTTTACCGACGGCAGATAAAAGAGGGTAATTCTGCATATTTCTGGCGCCTATCTGGAAGATATCAGTATATTTTTCAACGACTTCCAGGTGCTGAATATCCATTAGCTCAGTTACAATTTTTAGACCGGTTTCTTCCCTTGCTTTAGCAAGTAATTTTAAACCTTCTTCGCCTAATCCCTGGAATGAATAGGGGGAGGTTCTTGGTTTAAAGGCACCACCTCTTAAAATTTCTGCTCCTGCGTCTTTGACAATCCTGGCAGTTTCCAGGATTTGTTCTTCACTTTCTACAGCGCAGGGGCCGGCCATGATTACCGGTTTTTTGCCGCCAATTTTAACATCTCCAATTTCGATGGTAGTCTTATCTGGTTTGAAATCTCTGCCGGTTAGTTTGAATGGCTCAACTATTATTACGACTTTTTCAACTGATTTATATGTTAGAAGTTGGCTTTTAAGATTTTCTTTTTTGCCATTGGCACCAACTACTCCAATAATAGTTTTTTGAACGCCTTCAGATAAATGGGTTTCGTAGCCTTCATCCTTAATAATATTACAGATTTTATTTACATCGTCTTTACTACTATTACTTTTCATTACAACAATCATTTTATCAATCTCCTTTTATTTATAGATTATTTATTAATTTTTCAAAGTCAGGAAAAGAGATATTTATTGATTCGCTATTGTTTACTGTGATACCATTTTCAGCAACAAGGCCGGCAATGGCCATTGTCATGCCTATTCTGTGGTCGCCAAAGCTATCGACTTCAATTCCACCTTTTAGCTGAGTATTTCCTTTAATCTTCATACCATCAGGGTATTCTTCAATTTCTGCTCCTAATTTTCTTAACTCAGAAGAGATGGCCTTAATTCTATCAGTTTCTTTTACTCTTAACTCTGCTGCATCTTTTATTACTGTTACGCCATCTGCCTGAGTGGCCAGTAAGGCCAGCAGCGGTATCTCATCGATTAATCTTGGCACTAGCTCACCTGAGATTTCTACTGCCTTTAATTTGCTTGACTGGACTTGAATATCGGCCAGGGGTTCTCCAGAACTGGTTCTTTTATTTTTGATAGTTAGATCTGCTCCCATAATCTCCAGGGCATCAAGGATGCCAGTTCTGGTCTGATTAACACCTACATCTTTTATTAGGATTTTGCTATTTTTAGTGATTAAACCTGCAGCAATGATAAAAGCTGCTGAAGAGATGTCGCCTGGGATCTTTATATCCAGGGGTTTTAGCTCTGGCTGGCCTGAACTATTTAATTTTATTGTGTTGCCATCAATTTGAATATCTACGCCGGCAGCTTTCAGCATCTTTTCTGTATGGTCTCTGGACTGGGCTGGCTCATTAACATATGTAATCCCTTTGGTTGACAGGCCTGCTAAAAGTATTGATGATTTGACCTGGGCACTGGCCACCGGGCTATCATAGTTAATGCTGGTTAGATTGCCACCTTTGATGCTTAGAGGTGCTAAACCTTCCTGGCGGCTCCAGATTTGGGCTCTCATTTTAGTTAATGGTGTAATGATTCTATCCATTGGTCTTGAATTAAGTGAGCTATCACCGGATAAGACTGAATAGAATGGCCTGCCTGCTAAGAGACCTGAGAGTAGGCGCATGGTGGTGCCAGAATTGCCACAATCAAGGATATCAGTTGGCTCTTTAAGTCCATTTAATCCTTTGCCTTCAACGAGATAAGTGCCAGAGTTATCTCTGGTTATATCAACTCCTAATTTTTTCATGATTTTTAATGTTGAAAAACAGTCTTCGCCTTCTAAAAGACCTGAGATTCTGCTCTGGCCATTAGCAATCCCTGCTAGCATTAAAGAACGGTGTGAGATTGATTTATCACCTGGAACAGAAACTTTAGTATCGATTCTGGTTTTATTTTCTACTTGTAATTTCATAAAAACCCTCCTAAATAAGAAAAAGCCCCCCTATAACAGGGCGACTTATGTCGCGGTACCACCTATTTTTTAGATCTATAGATCATCTCTGTGAGGAAGCTAACACTTCCCTATCGGATAACGACGATTGACGGCCATTGCTTACTGGTTTCAGCTGGCAGCTCAGGGGTGTATTTCAGCAGTTAGATGCTTACTTGGGTCCCTTCAAAGCTTTTAGTATAGTAAATTGTTGAACTTAGTATAGCAGCCAATTTAATATTTGTCAAGTGGTAAGTCTAGAATTTTAATTTTTTATTTTCTTTTGACAATTTTATAAAGACCTGATGGAGTGATGCTTCCTCTGTTTTGATAGAAAGAATTGAGTGATTAGATTTTATTTTATCTATTAAACTTCCTGTCATTTCATAATCCAGGGGTAAATTAATTATAGCTGAATCGTTCTTGCTTTCTATTTTAGCTGTTGTAGGCAAGAGAGATTCCAGGCTATCAGGTGACTGCTTATTTAATTTAACTTTTATTTTAATATTTTTATTTCCATAATAGGACTTAAGCTGAGATGGAGTTGTAATTGTTATAATCTCGCCTTTATTGATAAAGGCTATCCGATCACAGAGCCTTTCGACTTCTTCCATGAAGTGGGAGCTGAGAAAGACTGTTTTATTCTCTTTTTTAAACTGTTCTATGGCCTGGTGGATGATTTCAATTGAAGCTGGATCCAGCCCGCTGGTAGGCTCGTCAAGGATTAAGAGATCTGGATCGGCTATAATTGCCCTGGCTATTAATAATCGCTGCTTCATTCCTTTAGAATAGTTTTTAACATAGAGATCTCTGGCCTCATTAAGATCGAAGAAATCTAAGAGCTGGTTAATTTTCTCAGGAGCTGTATTATAAAGACTGGAAAAGAATTCCAGGTTTTCCTGGCCAGTTAAATGTTTATAAAGATTATTTTCTTCAAAAACGACCCCAATTTTTTTTCTGATATTATTGGTTAACTCTGTGGAGTTTACTTTAAAAACTTGA
>SLSL01000051.1 GCA_007130465.1 Halanaerobiaceae bacterium
AGCATTCTCACCTACTGGCATATAGGTGAAAAACCAGGCAAATTTTGCTCCTCTAGCTATCATTTCATCAATAAAATCTTCACTTAAAATAGATTCAGTATTTTCACTAGTAGTGCAACAGGAAACACCAAATGGTAGATTATTGGCTTTTAAAATATCCATAGCCTTCAATACTCTATTATAGGTTCCTGAACCTCTTCTTGAATCAGTTTCTATTTCATGGCCTTCAATACTGATAGCCGGGATGAAGTTTTTAATCTCTAACATTTTTTCAGCAAATTCTTCATCTATTAAAGTACCGTTAGTAAAAGCCAGGAACATTGCATCATCATGTTTTTTAGCTAATTCAATTATATCATCTTTTCTCAGCAAAGGCTCACCACCAGAAAAGATATACATATAGGTGCCTAGTTCTTTGCCCTGCCTGATAATATCATCTAGTGTATCATAGTCCAGAGATAGGTTCTTGCCATAATCAGCTGCCCAGCAACCCTCACAATCCAGATTACAATTTGATGTTGGGTCCATCAGAATCGCCCAGGGTATATTACAATCATGTTTCTCTTTATTTCTATTCTGCTCTTGACCACCTATTATTGTTGCATTAACTAAAAAATTTTTAAAGATTGTCTTTCTAACTTGATCATCAATATCAGAATAAATACTTTTAATATATTCATGCCAATTATTATCATCTTTATTCAAAATTTCTTTAACAGCAGCTGTATGCCTGGAAATAGTTCCCTGTCTATCAAATTTTTCAACCCAATCAATAACTTTAGGGATATTCTCGTCAGGGTTAGCATCAAGATAGTCTACTACTTTATTCAAGCCAAAGGTTTTAATTTGGTCCAAAATACTTCTTTCCATCATATCCCCCTCCTCTTAAAGTAAAAACTTCTTCCTTACAATCAGATTATACTACATATTTATGACTAATTCATTAGACAGATTTAATAGTTGTCTAAAAAATACCCATTCAAGCAATAATGTGAAATATCTTCACAAATAACACATCTGTCTATTTTATAACTATTAAAATTAAAAGAGTATTTATTGTGAGGAGGGCTCCAAATGGATAAAGATAAAGCAATAATTGCTTTAATAAAATCTGCGATTGAAAAAGGTTTGCGAGATAGTAAAGAAGAACCTGGAAGGGCTTTTAGATATTTAATAGATTTAGCAAATAACTTTGCTGAAACCAGATATCAAAAAGAATTATTAAGTATGCTTCAAAAAACCTTAAATGATTCTAATAATAAGTATTATCAATTGCTTAATAAAATAGCAAATGAGGTAGATAACCAGACTTTAATTGAATTTGGAGTAAATTTAGGATATAAAAGTTTAATATCTGAAGCTGAAACTTTAAGAAAAATTAATCAAAATCTAAATTATAATGAATGGACTTACTTTATTGAACCAAAAAATAATTTGGATTTCAGTGAATACAATAAACTTATCTTAAACAAGAAAAAACAAGGAATAAACAATTATATTATTTTTAAAGAAAATATATCTAACTTAGATAAAATAATTAGCAATCATAGAGATTCTGTTTTTAGTATTTTTACTAAACCAACCGCCATAAATAATCACTCACTTAAAGAATTTTCAAATCTGAATAATATTTATTTTTCAGTTGAACTAAATGATTATAATAATCCCTATAATAATTTCAAAGATAGCCTAAATTTATTAAACAAAAAAAATAAACTCTATGGCTTTCATTATTACTATGATGGTTATATAGCAGAAAATATTATTGATGATGAATGGTTAAAAACAATCAAAAATTATCAATCTAATTTTTGCTGTCTAATTCCAGATAAAAAATTTACTAAATCAAAAAAAGTACATGAATTCATTATTCAATCCAGAAAAAATTTGAAATATCCAATCTTCTTATTTGATTTACATTATGATTTAGAAATGATAGGTAAAGTTATTTTGACTCCTCCAGCCTGGAGATAACTCTTTTAGCCATACCAGTTACTGCTGTTTTCATTAATTCAATAAACTCTTCAGGTGTCTTGCTATCTTCTTTCAATATCCAGCGCTTAATAGCAAGTCTAGTAGCATCAGCAAAAAATTCTGCAAAGAATTCTTTCTCTTCATTATCATCAAAAACATTCTTATAACTTTTTAAAATTATTGGTCTCATAACCTCAATAAAATATTTAGAAAAAGAGTTCTGCCCCTCTGCCTCAAAGGCTTTTGAATAAAATTCTTTATGCTTATAAAAATACTTACAAATTTTTTCAAGCAAATCCCAGTTATACTTTATATTATTTTCTTTTATTTCTTGAACAAACTCAGTATAGAATATCCAATTTACAAGATCATATTTATCTTTAAAATGATAATAAAAGCTCTTTCTACTTAACCCACATTCTTCAGTAATATCTCTAACATTAATTTTTTTAATTGGCTTATCTGCCATTAATTCTTTCATTGCTGAAGCCAGAGCATTTTTTGTTATTAATGAATCAGCCATCTTTAACACACTCCTTAAATTTAAAAGACAATTCATTTCTCCTATATTAATAGTTATGTATATCTTCCAAAACTCCTTTCTTAATATTTATCAATGTATTTTAATATTTATTTTAGTTTATGCAGGAGATATTAAAGTTATGTCTAATTATATATTATTACGATTAAAAATATGAGAGGAGTCGAGTATGAATGAAAAAACTTTTATTTAGTTTTATAGTAGTTATAGTGGCTGTAGTTTTATTATCATCTGGTAATGTTCTGGCAATGGAGGAAGGCGGAGATTTACGAATAGCAATAGGTGCTGATCCGGAATCACTTGATCCGGTTCTAGCTTCTTCTTCACCTGCAGCAATGGTAATGGTTCACATGATGGAAACACTTTTTGAAATGACACCAGACGGGGATATTGTTCCATTACTTGCTGAAGATTATTCAGTCTCAGAAGATGGATTGACCTATGAGTTATATCTTAGAGAGGGCGTTTATTTCCATGATGGCGAACCTTTCAATGCTGAAGCTGTCAAATTCAATCTAGAAAGGTTAATCGAAGATGAAGCAGTATTTTCATTCCTAATTAATAGGATTACTGAAATAGAAGTAATCGACGATTATACTATCAGTTTATCTACTGATGAGCCTTTTGCTCCAATTCTTGCTCATCTATCCCATGATTTTATTTCAATTATCAGTCCTGCTGCCGTTGAAAGATATGGCGATGACGTAGGTAGTAATCCTGTTGGTACCGGTAAATTTAAGTTTGAAGGCTGGTCCAGAGGTGAAGCAGTCATAATGAGTCGGAACGATGACTACTGGGGAGAACCAGCTTATCTGGATACTGTTAGAATTTTAATTGTCCCAGAAGAATCCACTAGGGTTGTTATGTTGGAAACTGGTGAAGCTCACGCAATAATGAGCGTTCCACCTAGAGATGTTGATAGACTGACTGCCAATGAGAATATCACAATTGAAAATGTACCAAGTTTAAGAACATTATATGTTGGTCTTCACGCTCAGAGAGAACCTTTTGATGATGTAAGGGTTAGACAGGCAGTTAATTATGCTGTTGATACTGAATCAATAGTCGAAAATATTATTGACGGTGCCGGTCGTCCTTCAGATGCTCCAATCTCACCAGATATTTTTGGTTATGCAGGCCAGGATATCTATCAGTATAATCCAGATAGAGCTAGAGAACTACTGGCTGAAGCCGGCTATCCTGATGGATTAGAGATAGAGTTTTATTATCCAGTCGGAAGATACCCTATGGATAGTATTATAGCTCAGGCCATCCAGAGTCAGTTAGCTGAAGTCGGAATAGATGCAAATATGACCACTATGGAGTGGGCAACCTATCTTGAAGTTATTAATGTACCGCCTGATGAAAGTCCTCATGATATGTTCTTCTTAGGTTGGGGTACAGTAACCGGTGATGCAGATTATGGTCTTTATGCTCTCTTGCATTCAGAAGAATGGGCACCACAGGGTAGTAATAGAAGTTTTTATGGTAACCCTGAAGTAGATAGTTTACTTGAAGCAGCCAGAATAGAAACTGATCCTGATACCAGAAGAGAAATCTATGCCGATGCAATTGCATTGGTCTGGGATGATGCTCCATGGATCTTCCTCCACAGCATTGCCCAAATTGATGGTGTTAGAAACAATGTTGGTGGATTAATCCACCATCCAAGAGAAAGTATTCTCGCCCATGAAGCATATTTTATTGCTGACTAAAAAAGTCAAATATTTTAAAGCTAAAACCTGGCCACTTGGCCAGGTTTTTTTATGTTTATTTCATTGATCCAGTATCTATAAATTTTTGATGCCAGCTTAAAGCTTCACTCAATATAACAGGAGTATGACCGCCTTCTTTTTGTGCCCTTTCAAAATAATTCAGCAATTTGTTTTTATAATCTGGTGAAGCAGTCTTATTAATTATCTCAACTGCCCTCTCCTGAGGTGACAATCCTCTTAAGTCAGCCAATCCCTGCTCTGTAACTATTATATCAACATCGTGCTCGGTATGATCAATATGAGAAACCATTGGCACTATTGATGATATTTGACCACCTTTAGCCACTGAACCTGTAACAAAAATACTGAGATAAGCATTCCGGGCAAAATCACCAGACCCACCAATACCATTAACCATTCTCTTACCCATTATATGGGTGGAATTAATATTACCAAATATATCAGCTTCAATTGCAGTATTTATTGCTATAGAGCCAAGCCTCCTGATTATTTCAGGATTATTACTTATTTCCTGTGGTCTTAAAATAATCTTTTCTTTATATAAATCTATATTCTCCTGGAATTGCTTCTTGCCTGATTCTGATAATGTTATCGATGTACCAGAGGCAATATCTATTTTGCCGCAATCAATCAACTCTAAAACTGCATCCTGAATAACTTCAGAATAGAATTTAATATCTTTGAAATTTGAACTGCAGAGACCTGATAAAACTGCATTAGCAACAGCGCCAACACCTGATTGAAGTGGCAATAATTCTTCAGGAATATTTCCTGCCTGCTGCTCTGATTCCAAAAGTTTAATGATATGACTGGCAATTTTATTGCTTATTTCATCCTGGTAAGCAGAAAAACTAATTTCATCCTCAAGTTCTGTCACTACTATAGCTTCAATCTTTTCAGGGTCAACTTTTATATAAGGATTACCAATCCTTTGATCAGCTTTTTTTAAAGGAATTGGTTCCCGGTTTGGTGGATCAGATAACTGATAAATATCATGGATTCCTTCTAACTCTAAGGGCTGATTTAAGTTTAATTCAACTATTATTTTATCAGCCTCCTTCACAAACGTTGGTGATAGACCAACTGAACTGGATGGTATTATCCAACCCTCTTCTGTTATTGCTATAGCCTCAATGATTGCCAGATCAATATTCCCATAATGGCCATAACGCACATTTTGAGGAAAATGACTGAGATGAATATCTGAGTAGCTAATATCACCTCTATTAATTGAGTCTCTCAATATCTTATCAGATTGATATGGATACCGCTTTTTTATAAAACCTGCTTTAGCAAGTGCCCCATCAAGTTCACTCCCTACAGAAGCTCCTGTTAAAATATTTATCTTAAATTCTTTATCTTTATTTTTTTCTGCCAGTGCAAGGGGAACAGCTTTAGGGTAACCAGAAGGTGTAAAGCCGCTGCAGCCAATCGTCATTCCGCTTTTAATTATTGAAGCTGCTTCATCGGCAGATATAACCTTATCTCTTAATGATTTATTTCTAATCCTATTCTTCATTTATATCCTCCTGAGAACTTAGTTTCTCCTGTACATTTTCAACAATAGAATGGGTTAGTCTATAATTATTATAAAATTTAAAAGCAAAGCCGATTGTAATTATGCCTCCAACTGCAAGAATAAGACCAATAAACAGCAAAGTATAATCAGGCTGTTCTGCTAAAGCTGGATCAAACCCGATTATATCTAATAAGATTCCTAAAAATAAAATGGCGATAGATTGTGATGTTTTATATGAGAATGTTAAACAGCCATAATATATACCCTCTAGTCTTACTCCTGTTTTTAATTCTTCAACATCAATAACATCTGCCACCATTGACGCCGGCATTGTAAAAAGTCCGCCATTACCAAACCCGGCCAGAAATGCAAAGGGCAATAATAAAAGATGGTGTTCAGCTATATAAGATCTATTCAATACTGAAAAAAGAAAAATAACCGCCGCAACCAGAGAAAAACCTAGACCGATTAATATTGTAGGCCTTTTATCAAATCTTGCAGATAAAGCAACCCAGAAGGGCTGTGAGATAATACTAATCAAAAATTGAGTCCCGATTATTATTGCTATTTCAGTATTATTCATATTAAAAGTATAGGTGAATACATGCAGCCCAACTGCAGTAAAAAGAGCAACAGTTAAATTAGTAGAAAGATATCCTAATACTATAGATCTAAAATCATAATTATTTAAAGCAGTCTTGAAATCAAGAATTAATTGTTTTACTTCTTTTAATGGATTAAAAGAGCCAGAGTTCTTATTATCAGTAACCTTATATAAATATGGCAGGTATTTATAAGTTGCAATAAATGCTATAATACCTGAAATTATCATAATTATAGACGAAGCAATGCCCATATTTGCATAAGCTCCAGGATTTAATTGGCCCAGATGATACTCTTCAGTCGGCATAAAAAACAAATATAAACCTAAAGCCGTTGCAGAAAAAACACCAAAGATAAAAAATACAGTTCTAATTGATTGAATTAAAGTTCTCTCATTATAATCACTTGAAAGTTCTGCCCCTAGAGCAACATAGGGTGTTCCAAAAACAGTTAAAAATGTTTTAACTAAAATTACATTTATAAAAAACCAGCTGTACTTAAAAATTAAAGAATTTTCTGGATTAATTGTCCAGAGATAAAAATTAAAAATCCCTGCAAACAAAGCCCCAATAAGTAAATATAGATGTCTCCGACCGAAATATTTGAAAGAGCTCCTATCTGAAATATAACCCATAATCGGGTCAGTGAAGGCGTCCCAGATTATACTTAAACTAACTGCAACCCCAACCATAGTGCCAGGAATATTTAAAACAGCAGTTGCATAGAACACAATATAAGTATTTATTACCTGCAGGATAATTCCGGCACCTAAATTACCGGCACCATATCCAAATTTATCGATTAGAGCAATATTTTTTAATCGCTTTGCTGCCATAATCTTCTCCTGCTTTCTAATATTATATCCTGTACTTATAATATTTCTTTGTGAAATCTTTAGTTCCTGCAAAAGTAATAAACAAAAACTATAGCGACATCTCTTATTGAAATGCCGCCTTTTAATCTGAATTTAGTTTTAAATTTACAAATGGACTGTGGAGTTTGAAGTAATTAAATCAAGAATCTCATACATATTACTTATCAGACCGACTTTTAGTTTATCTTTTAAATCTAAATATTCAAGGCAGGTACCACAGACCTTTAATTCAAGTCCTTCATCAACTAATTTTTTTAAAGTTTTTACTGTTTCATCATTTATCGTTGCAAGTTTAACACCATTATTCATTAAAATCAGGCTATCTGGCTGATTTCTTAAATCAGCTATTGTCTTTAAAAGACCACTCATTAAAAGAGAACCTAATTCATCAGGTCCATCACCTAATCTTTCAGTAGTTATCAGAATAACATCAGTATCTGGAGAAATTTTAGCTGAATCTGTAGATTCCACAGAATTAGCTTTTTCCCTTTTACCATATATTAATAGTTCATATTTATCATCAGAAATTTTAGTTTCATCTACCTGATAGCCTATATTGGTAGCCATTCTGGAAACATTATTAACTGCCACCTCATTATCAAGAATTATTTTAACTTTATCATACTCCTCCAGAGCTTTCTTAGCTTTAACTACTGGCTCTGGACAATCAAGACCTGAACAATTTATTATTTCCATTTTTCCTATCCCCCTGGTTAATTATAAGTAAATAATATTATATATATAACTTATAATTATTGTATCATAAAAGATTAAAAGGGCCAACCAGGCCCTTTGCAATAGCTTTTTCTTATAAATTTAACTCCCAGAAGAATGTATAAA
>SLSL01000208.1 GCA_007130465.1 Halanaerobiaceae bacterium
AATTTTAATAGTCTTATTCTATTATTCTCTATATTTTTAAAAACTCCTGCACAAATATAATAATTCCTGAAATCCCTGTATACATGGATTTACATTTTACAAAGCCTGCTATTAATATTATAATGTAATATATTAACATGCTAAATTTATTAAATCACTAAATTACAGAAGTGCTCATAATAACAAAATATAACTTACCAACTTTAAATAACTATAGCTATAAACCCCTTAGAATGCAGGTTTATGAAGTATTGAGAGAAGCAATCCTCACAGGTAAGCTAGATCCTGGCGAAAAGATAGTCAAAGTAAAAATTGCAGAAGAATTAAATGTCAGCAGAACCCCGGTAAGAGAGGCCATTAAAATGCTTGAACTGGAAGAACTTATAGAAATATATCCCCAGAAAGGAATCTTTGTAGCAGGGATAGAATCGAAAAAAAATAGTCCGCTGCCATATTGAAAATGCCAGAAAAAATGTCATTAAAATATTTAAAGAAATGACAGCTGAAAAATAATCAACAATATATCTTTATAAATATATCAATCCATCCAACCTTTACAAGTAAAAAACTTTTCCTTTACAATAAACCTTTTGCCTTCAATATCATTCTCTTAGATATATTAACTAACTACCATTACTCCCCTATATTCCTGCCTAAACCTCTCATTGGCAGCCTCAATATCTTTTAATGTCTTCACACCGTAATCTCTCCAGGCATCCAGTATCCGCTTAATATAGTTAAAGCTCTCCGAATTATTATTAGATGTTTGAACAAAAGCCTCCTGCAACACAGGAACAGTCATTCCTAGCTTTAGGTAATTATTTAACTCAATCTCCTGATAGGAGCGCAACTCCTTTTCAAATACTTTATAATAAAAATCCCTCAACCTGGAAGTCTTCTGATTTAATGGCTCAACCGGCAGCAATTTCTCCTGCTTTGCCTGCTTCTGCTCCTGCCATTCCCGATGGTTAACAGCCTCAGCATCTTCATACTCATAATTCACCGGAGTCTGATAGCGATCATAATTCAAAATAGTTACCAGCATCCCATGGGTTGCCTTTACTGTCTCAATCATCGGCTGAGCAGTCGGATTCATCACACTAACTGGATTTTTCAACCAATTAACCGCACTCCTTACCCTGGATTTAGAAGGAATCTCTTTCCTATTACCAACCATATGATGACAGGCCTCCATAATTGCCGGAATACTGGTGAATAACTGACCCCGTTTCAATTTCTTATACTCTTTAAATTGGGCTCTCTCAAGCAAATATATCCATACCTTTAAATATAGAGGCGGCTTATTAAATATGTCACTCTCTATAATATTCCTGCTCAGCAGAATATATCCGCCAGGTATCTTCTCTTCTAACAAATAATCTCCCCCAGACCATATTATATTTTTCATAAATAGAATTAATTTTAAACTACCACCCTATTATATTAGATCGTGAATAATTTTGCAAGTCAACCCTAACCAGATCGGACTAAACCATCAGTGACCCTTCTAAACCAAACTTTACTCTAAGCATAAATATACAAAAACTCCCCTACAGACCCCCTCCATACCCGACAGTTACCAAGTCCTATCTCTTTGCATTTTTCACAAAGTTTTTATGCATATAATATACTTATTAAGTGAATATTATACAGATTCCAGTGTTCTTCATTTACTATATTTCTCAAAAACAGACTGTTATACTTAAAATCAAGAAAGTCAGTAATACTTTAACAGGGAGGTAGCTAAAATGGCAATTTCTGCAGAAGAGATCATTGATCAATGCCAGCAGGAAGGCCGTCGACTTGAATTAGTAATAACCGCTCTTAAATTATTAGGTTTAAAACTTGATGATGAACTGCCAGAGGATATTAAAAAATCAATTAGAGAAGCCGAATTAAACAAGCTCCAGAAAATCATTAACCAGATCTTTGAAATAAAAACTGAAGCAGAAATAAGAGAAATTTTACAAAATTAAAGAAGTCAAATCAGCCCTGCCAGAATAAATGCTAATGGCAGGGCTTTTTTATATAAACAAAAAAAACTGGCAGCCCACCAGGGCCACCAGCCATTATGAAAACAATATTATATTTAATCTCAAATCCTTGTTCAACCAACTAATTCATATAAATTTACTGAGTTATCAACTCAAGAGGTACTGGAACGAATTCATCAACCTCTTCACCATCTAATAATTGAACTGCCATTTCAACAGCTAACCTACCCATTTCTTTTGGCTGCTGAGCAATTGTAGCGGCTAAGGTACCTTCTTCAATAGCTGTTAAAGCATCAGCAACAGCATCAAATCCAACAACCATAATCTCATCAGATAAGCCAGCAGCATCGATAGCTTCAATAGCACCTAAAGCCATTTCATCATTATGGGCAAATACAGCATCAATATTCTCATGAGCCTCAAGTAAATCTTCCATAACACTCATACCTTGAGCTCTATTAAAATCAGCAGGCTGACGGGCAATTATTTCAATACCTTCAATTTCATCCATAACTTCATTAAATCCTTCGCCTCTTTCTCTAGCGGCTGAAGTCCCTGGAATACCTTCAAGTTCAATAACTCTACCCTGATTATTTAGCATCTCAGCCATATATTCAGCTGCCATTCGTCCACCTTCAACATTATCAGAAGCAATATGAACTGCAACATCTGTTGCCGCACCTCTATCAACAGTAATTATAGGAATACCCATCATATCAGCTTCTTCAATAGCTGGAACAATCGCATCACCATCAACAGGGTTAATCGCAATTAGATCCATTCCCTGTATTACCAGGTCCTCAACACTGCTCATCTGAGTTGCAGCATCATCACCAGCATCAACAACAGTTAGATTAACACCTAACTCCTCAGCAGCCTCTTCAGCACCATCAGCTAAATCAACAAAGAACGGGTTGTCAAGAGTTGAAATCGCAAGACCAACATCATAGGCCTCTGCAGTACCAGCAAATCCTGCAACCAGCATGAATGACATTACAACAACCAGAGCAACTAACTTTTTCATTTAATATTACCCCCTTTAATTTTTTCGAGCTATTTATATTATCTTAGTCACGATGTTGCAAACTATCCAGCAAGACCGCAACCAGGATAACCAATCCCTTTGCCACTTCCTGATAAAAAGAAGCAACACCTAACAGATTAAGACTATTATTTAAGACTCCAATAATTAATGCACCAATTAAAGTCCCTCCGACTGAACCTTTACCACCAGTTAGACTGGTACCACCAAGAACAACCATGGCAATAACATCTAACTCATAGGCAACTCCAGCTGTCGGCTGGGCAGAATTAAGTCTGGAAGTCAAAATAATTCCACTAACTGCAGCCAGAAATCCACTGATAGCATAAACCTTTATTTTAATGCTATCAGTATTGATCCCGGCAAGTCTAGCAGCCTGTTTATTTCCACCAACTGCATAAATATATCTGCCAAAGGTAGTCTTATTTAAAACCAGATAACCTATTACTAATATAACTGCAAAGATAATTACTGGAATCGGAACCATTCCAACCCTGCCGCCACCAATTATCCTAAAAGCAGGATCAAAACCGGAAATAGGCCTTCCTCCAGTATAAACTAAGACCAGTCCCCTGGCAATGCTCATCATCGCTAAAGTTACAATGAAATCAGGAAGATTAGCTTTTGAAATCATCAGACCATTAAATAATCCAAGTCCAGTACCGACAGCTAGCCCTGCTAAAATAGCCAGAACCATATTCCCATCGCCAGCCATAAATCCAGCAGTAACAGCACCACTTAAGGCCAGCAAAGAACCAACAGATAAATCAATCCCCTGGGATAAAATAACCATCGTCATACCAACTGCCATAATCCCCATTATTGAAACCTGGCGAAAGATATTTAGCATATTGGGAAGTGATAAAAAACGATCACTTAAAAATGACATAACTATAACCAGAGCCAGCAGGCCGATTCCTGCTTTAAATTTACCTAAAAACTGAAGTATATATTTAAAATTCATTTTACTTTCTGCATTTTCCAATATCAACTACCTCCTGTCGCCAGATTCATTATACTTTCCTGAGTTACATCACTGCCATCTATAATCCCCTGTAATCTGCCGTTATAAATTACACCTACTCTAGAAGTCAAATTCAAAATCTCTGGCAGTTCAGAAGAAATAAAGATAATTGTCACTCCATCAGCTGCTAGCTCTTCCATTAATTGATAAATTTCATGCTTGGCCCCAACATCTATACCCCTGGTCGGCTCATCCATAATAATAACTTTAGGATCAGTCGATAAAACTCTGCCTAAAATTACCTTTTGCTGATTACCTCCACTAAGATTCTTAATTAACTGCCAGGGTCCTGGAGTCCTCACATCAAGCTTTGAAATAAAATCTTTAACCAGACTTTTCTCTTTCCGCTTTGAGATTACCCCTCTTACAAAAGTAAGTTGTTCAAGTATCGATAAACTCATATTAGCTCCAACTGAAAGTTCAGGAATTAAACCTTCATCCTTTCTATTTTCAGTCAGATAATATATACCGTTATCTATTGCATCACCAGGAGAATTAATATCTAACTTTTTGCCTTCTAGATAAATATCACCGGCTCGGTTTTTATAAAGTCCATAGATAGCTCTAGCAATCTCAGACCGACCAGCCCCCATCAAGCCTGCCAGACCAAAAATCTCCCCTTTTTTTACCTGAAAAGAGACATCAGTAATCAAATCTGGAACCGATAGATTTTTAACTTCAAAAATTGGCTCCCCAATCTTAGCATCAAATTCAGGAAATCTATCTTCAACATCCCGGCCAACCATCTGCCGGACAATTTCATCCCTATCAGTCTCACTAACTAGCTGTTCTTTAATCTTATTACCATCTCTTAAAACTGTTACCCGATCACATATCTCAAAGATTTCTTCAAGGTGATGGGAGATATAAATAATCCCAATTCCATCATTTTTTAAATCTTGAATCAGATCAAAAAGAATCTTAACTTCTTGTTGAGAAAGAGACGAAGTCGGCTCATCCATAGCAATAATTTCAGCATCCTGGGAAATTGCTTTAGCAATCTCAACCATCTGCTGCTTACCAATAGTCAGATTTTTAATCTTTTTATTAATATTTATCTCAATACCCATCTCTTCAAAGATCTTTTTTGTATTGGCCTTCAATTTTCGCTTATTTATCCAGCCACGGCCAGGCTCCCTGCCTAAAAAAACATTCTCAGCAACTGTTAATTCTGGAATTAATTCTAACTCCTGATGAATTATTGCCAGACCAGCAGCCTGGGCCTCTGCCGGACTCTTAAATCTAACCTCTTCACCTTTATAAAATATCTGCCCCTTTTCATAATCAGGATGGATTCCAGTCAAAACCTTCATCAATGTTGATTTACCAGCACCATTCTCACCGACTAAAGCATGAACTTCACCTTTATCAATATTAAAATCAACCTCTGAAAGGGCCTGAACACCAGGAAAACTTTTGCTAATATTCTTCATTTCCAGTAATTTATTAGCCATTAAAAGGTCACCCCGGCAACTAAAATAATATTGGCAAAGGGTGAACATTCACCGGTTCTGATAACTGCCCTGCAATCCTTAGTTAGCCTTTTAAAATCTTCATGACTAACAAACTCTGGTTTAATCTCTTCAGGCAATATAGCCAGAGTCTCATCTAATATCATGGGATTCTCAGCCTTTATCTCTTCAGCCATTATACCAGTTTCAATCTGATATTCAGCTAAAACTACTTTCAAGGTATCAATAAATCCAGGCAGGCCACAACTTACTGCCAGATCAATCTTCTCAACACCTTCTGGAACCGGTAATCCAGCATCTGCAATAACTATTTTATCTTTATGACCTAAATCTGCAATCAGACCACTTAGATAACTATTTAATAGTTCTCCTCTTTTCATTCTTTAGACCTCCTGTCATTCAGATCTAGAACTTAAAAATTCAGAAAATTCATCCCTGGTAAATAACGAACTCTGGGCACCAGGCCGGCTAACTGCTGCTGAACCATAATATATACCCTCTATCACAGCTTCTTCAGGTCCAAGCCCTTTATTTAATGCAACTGCAAAGGCTCCAGCTAAAGCGTCTCCTGCAGCTGTTGTATCAACAACTTCAACCTCCGGGGCAGAAAAACTCTTCTCGCCTTCAGCATTTACCATTAATGCTCCATTGCCACCCAGGGTCACTATTAAATTCTTAACTCCCCTGGCCAGAAGCTGGCTGCAGCCTACTTCGATTTCAGCTGAACCAGATAACATTTCAAGCTCAGTCTCGTTCGGCAATAGATAATCAACTCTGCCTAAAAGCTCATCTGGTAACTCCTGAGCAGGCGCCGGATCCAGGATGACTGTCGTACCGGCCTCAGCAGCAATCCTGGCAGCTTCCATCACAGCCTCCAGGGGAATCTCAAGCTGAAGCAACAGGATTTTAGCCTCCTGTATTTCCGTCGCTATCGAGCGAATATCACCATTATCAAGGGTTCCATTGGCCCCAGGAATAACTATTATATGATTCTCACCATCATCAGTAACAAAAATATGTGCCGTTCCTGTTTCAGTATCAGCAGTAATTAACTCTGTCTCAACACCCTGGCGATTTAAGTTATCCTCAAGAGACTGACCAATCTCATCAGCTCCTCTGGCTCCAATAAATAGTGGCCTGGCGCCTAAAAGTCCAGCAGCTGCTGCCTGATTGGCTCCTTTTCCTCCAGAATGTCTGGCAAAGCTCCTGCCAGTAAGTGTCTCTCCAGGTTCAGGTAATCTATCACAATTAATCACAAAATCCATATTCATCGAACCGATAATTACTATCTCAGCCATAGCTTACCTCCTCTAAAACCTTGCAGTAGAGCTTCTTTTAACCAATTTAGTTTCAAGAATCTGGTCTGCAAATAAATCCTCTTTCTCCAGACTTCCTTTTTTCTGTTTAATATTAATCAGATCAATCAACATCTTGCTGGCCTCTCTTCCTAGCTTATATTTCGGCTGGGCCATCGTTGTTAAAGCCGGATAGACAAGATTGGAAATAGAGATATTATCATGACCCATCAATACTAAATCTTCTGGAATTCTAATTTCCGCCTGCCTGCAGGCTTCCAATACTCCTAAGGCCATCATATCATTGGCTGCAAAAATCGCTTCAGGTAAATTTCCTCTCTCAATCATCTGATTCATGGCATCATAACCTGCCTGCTTACTAAAATCTCCTTCAATTATCATATCTTCAGCTAATCTTAAATCATTATCTAAAATAGCTTTTCTATAACCATCTTCCCGGTCCTGGCCTGGTACTGTTTGTAAATTTCCTGTAATATGAGCAATCCTCTTATAGCCTTCATCTATCAAAAACTTAACTGCATTATAGGCGGATCTCTGATTATCAATCATTACCGCCGGATATATAGAATCAGGTATCCTTCTGTCTAACTGCACAACAGGAATTTTTTTAGATTCTAACCGCTTTAAAATATCTTTATTAGCCAGGGAAAGTGAGACAATCAATCCATCTACACGCTTTTGTAACATCAAATCAATAACTTCTTGTTCCCTTTCCAACTTATTATCAGTACTTGAAAAGATCACAGAATATGAACTGTTCTGAGCCTGGTCTTCAACACCTCTAGCAACTTCCGGAAAATATGGATTATTAATATCAGGTATAATCAGCCCAATCGAATAGGTCTGATTAATAACTAAACTTCTGGCCATACCATTAGGCCTGTAATTTGATTCCTCAATTACCTTTAAAACTTTAGATCTGGTCTCATCATTAACATCAGGTTTATCATTTAAAACCCTGGAAACTGTAGTTACTGAAACACCGCATTTTTCAGCTATATCTTTAATTGTAATATTCTCTCCTGCTGCCATTTATATCACCTTAAATTTTATATTTACCCGATAACAAATCAAAATTCAACAGCTATTTTTAGCAGCTAACTCTATTTTTAGCCACTAACAATCCTGTTGGAAAGGTTACCGGTAACGTTTTCAAGAATATTATATAATATTCTTGAAA
>SLSL01000292.1 GCA_007130465.1 Halanaerobiaceae bacterium
AATCCTGATCATTGATCTTTTTGATAAGCATATCAACTGCTCTTTTAGCGCCTCTCTCTTCAACAAAGACGTTCTTTCTAATACCCCGGGGCATATAACCTGCTTCCTCCGGGCTACCGAGATCACCTTCTGTCTCAACATATTTCTTAATAAGATCTATCATTGCTGGAATGGCTTTTCTCATACCAGCTGCTGAATTACTTGTTTCAACGAAGTAAGCATATTGACGGAACATTTCATAACCTGGGTTTTCAGGGTATATTCCTGATATTACTGGTATCTCAAGTCCAGCAGCAATTTCTGCAACTGAACCACAGGCCATTCCGTAACGACCGGCATTGAAAGCCGGGCCTGCAACTAATAGATCAGGGTTAATTTCTTTTATATAATCTTTTATCTGGGTTGAAGCATCATCTTTATTTTCATTGAAATAGCTATCTCCACAGATAATGGTATTGGTGATTTCACCGTAATCGCTGATTCCGCCATTGATTGCATTTCCTGGCCCAATTGGACCTTCTTCTAAACGCGGTGCGATATCGGCTTTCTCCTCACCACCGATCTGTCCAAAGAACTGATTTAAATAGTGGACTACTTTTAGCTTTTTCAAGCTGCACCCCCCTTTCATAAATATCCTAATTTTTTATACAAATTTGCTGAATTTCTCTCTATATTCTTTAACCTCTTCGATGATCTCGTCTACTTCCAGAACCATCTCCATCATGCTGATCTGCTCTTCATAAACATCTTCATCAACTTCATTCTTAATTTCAGGTTCCATAATATGATATGCTGCGAGTCCTAACTGGACTCCTGCCAGTGGACCTGCAAAGGTTGGATCGCCGTTACTAACAGTTTCACAGGCAAGTCCGGAAGCTTCTGCTTCGGCTCCGCCTAAAATAACTACTAGATTTTCTGCACCGTGCTCATTGGCTAAATCCATAATTCTTTGCTGGTTTTCCAGGTCCATGGCTCCTGCGCTTGTTCAGACAAAACACTCTGTTGTTGTAAAGACTACTTCTGCTTCTGTAGTCTTAATGCATTCCTCGATAGCCGGTCCAGGAACTCCATCCCGGTCGCCGAGAATTGCTACTTTTTTATTCTCTAACATAAGTTTAGCACCTCCATAATAATTTATCTTAATTTAATATCCTCTTGCTGTTAATTTATTAAAACCTAATTCGTTAGTTGCTCCTGTAATAGCCTGAATCTCAACTGTTATGCTGCCATCTTCTGCCAGACTACCATCAAAACCACCGGCAATTTTATTGGCAAATCTTACATGACCAATAACTCTTTCCATTGGTGGTAACTCAATAACTTCATTGGCATTTCCAGCTGTTACAACAGCATCTGCCTCTGGAGTTGAATCTGCAAGTGACTGAGAAGCTCCATCTCTACCGGCATATTCATCAGTAGTTAAAACAGTTTTGATGCCTTTATCTTCAAGCTTTTTACAGTTCATAATCAGATCAGCATCAGGATTTCCGAAACCTTCCTGGGATACAATTGCTGCATCTAAGCCGATCTTTTCTGCCAGCCGGGCTGTATAACTTGATGACCTTTCTTTATCAGCCAGGGTTACATTTTCATTGGTAATAATTGTAGCTACAAAATTAAGATCAATTCCATCTCTTGCAAATAACTCATCAATTATAGGATTATTCTGATGGAAGTAAGTTGCATTCTTATCACAGGCAGATACACAGTTTCCACTGACAATTGCTCCATCCATAACTTCAGTCGGGGAAATAATAGTCGGTAATATCTCTTTAGCGTCTACGCCGTAAACATAGGTGTCGTGGAGCAAACCCTGAGTCTGAAGCATGTAGACATACCCAACCTTTGGAAGATCTCCTCCTAATTCACAGGCCTCAAGCAATGGACTGTGGGTATAGGTTTTGACTTCATCTGGATCACAGGTCTTACCTGCTTCACCGATATATTTTGCAGCTGTTAAACCAATCAAACGGAGAACTTCTTCATGAATATGAGATTTAATGTTATCTTTAACTTCACATGTAATCACAATATTAATTAGTTTTGAAAATGGTGTGTAATCTGCTCCAGGACCTGACATATCAATAATTCCTTCCTGAAAACCTACAATACCACCTGTTGTGACTACAGAGACCCCTGATAATGCAATAGTTTTTCCAGAACCTACAAGATCTTCAGACCCTACAAAGCCTGGAAATACATCGCCACCTTCAATTTTACATCTAGGCTCGATAACATCTTTAACTGGCATAATCCTTACATTATCACCAGGCCTAACTATTTCCAGATCAATGCTTTCGATCCGATGATCATCTTTAATTTTATGCAACAGTGCTTCTTTATCAATTGTTAAAAGGCCATTTTCAACTTTATTTTCTTCACCAAACTCAACATCTTTAATATGAATTTTTCCTAATTCCAGTTGCATAAAGTCACCTCCCTTCAAATTTTGACAGTTAACCTAATAATTCATTTAGAGTTGCTTCAATATCAGCTGGTTCTAAATCATCACCACTTAAATGTTCTGCCTTCTCGCCATCAACATAAAAGACTATTGACGGCAACCCCATTACCTGCTGCTTCATGGCTAGACGACGGTTACCTTTAATATTTAACTTGGCAAACTTGGCTTTATCGCCATACTCTTCAGCCAGTTTTTCTACCTCAGGCATTAATTCCAAACATGGGTCACAACTCTCACTCCAGAAATCTACAACAACAACGCCATCACTTTCTAAAACTTCATTATCAAAATTGTCTTTGTTTAGCTCTAGCATATCTTTCACCTCCCTGGTTATAATAAGTTTATTTCAATAGTCCAGCCAGTTCTTCTTCAGTCGGATTCTCAACTCTCTCGACCTCTTCACCAGACTCTATTATCAATACTGTCGGCACCTTTGTAATATTATAACGATTAGTGATAAGTCTATTACGATAGGTATCTATCTTGACAAGCTTCTTGTTTTCATCAGCTTCAATGCCTAACTCTTCAATATCCTGCAGAGTGTTTAAACTCTCATCCTGGGTAGGATTCCAGAAAGCTACAACTACCTGCTTATCTGTCTTTAAAACATTATCCCGCCAGTGTTCCTCTGCTTCTAGATAGCTCTGAGCCATAACTGCTGCTGTGGCTCCATCGCCTGCAGCTGTGACAACCTGGCGGACAACCTTTTCCCTGACATCTCCTGCTGCATAGACACCAGGCACTGTTGTCTTCATATCTTCATCTGCCTTGATATAGCCGCCTTCTGTAAGCTGAACATTAGTATCTTCTAAAAAGTCAGTACTTGGCACCCGACCAATAAAGATAAAGATTCCATCACAGTCCAGTTCAGTAGTTTCACCAGTCTTAACATTTTTTAGAACTGCTGTCTCTACAATACCTTCACCTTTAACTTCTTTCAATGTTGAGTTCCAGACAAACTCAATCTTATCATTGGCATAGGCCCTTTCCTGGAAGAGTTTTTCAGCATCCATTTTCCCTTCTTCATGGATAACAATAATTGTAACCTTTGCAGCAAACTTTGTCAGATAGATTGCTTCCTCTATTGCTGAATTTCCATTACCGACAACAACAACATGAAGATCTTCAAAAAAGTCAGCATCACAGGTTGCACAGTAAGAAACCCCTTTACCTTTAAACTCAGCCTCTCCTTCACAGCCAAGTTTTCTTGGCTCTGCTCCTGTTGCTAAAACAATACTTTTAGCCTGGTATTCTTCACCTTTTTTTGTCTTAACTGTCTTGATAAATCCATCCAATTCAAGTTCTTGAACCTCGCCTTTGGCAAATTCAGTGCCAAACTTCTTAGCATGTTCCTCAAAGCTTTCAACTAATTCCGGGGCAGTTGTCTCAACGACTCCTGGATAGTTTTCCATCTCATGATAGTCTGCTACCTGACCGCCCATCTTGCTCTTTGATTCTAAAACCAGGGTTTTCAACTTGGAGCGGGAACCATAAATAGCACTTGATAAGCCTGCTGGACCGCCTCCAACAATAAGTAAATCATATACTTCTGACATTTTTAAATCAGCTCCTTAATAAGATCGTAATCAATAAGTTGATAATCTTCTCTGATACTTTCATTTAATTTTTCCGAAGAATTTTCTTCAAGATCATTTTTAAATTGATCATATTTCTGCAGTGAGTTTTCCATTATTTCCAGGGATCTCATATTTAACTGCTCATTCTCTTCTAAAAGAACGGTTCTGTATGGGTTGGCCCAGGGTTTAACACTGCCAGCCAGCGGATGAGTAATCAAAGTATAGCCCTGATGGATTAAATCTCTAGCCTTAGTTAAGACTTTATCAAGATCAGAGAAAAATAAAGTAGTATGTTCTGTTAAAATACTCTCGGATTTAACTAAAGGATTATTTGTTATTATTGTTAAAACTTTTTCTTTATTCTGAGCCATCCCTATAACCCCATTTCTAAATATCACTTTAAACTGATAATAAACGAAAAAGACAGAACAGTAATAGATTTAACCATTACCGCTCTGTCTTTAAACCTGAGAGATTACCTGACATATAATGCTGCAGGCTGCTCCTTCGGTACAATCTTGCTTCTCCAGAGATATGTCCAGAAGTAGTCCTTTTACCTGAGAGTTTCACTTAAAACCTGGTCAGATTATAAGCTTACCCCTTCGGTGGCTATGTGGCTAAAAATAGCTCTCTCCCACTTCTTTCATCCATATTGAAACTATTTATTTATTAAAACGAATGATTTCACAATTGATTTCTGTTTTAAGTATACCTGAGTAATATTGTGATGTCAAGTACTTTTGTGATTAAATTTAATTATATTTATTATAAAATATTGTTATTAAAGCAATCAAAATAAGCCGGCCATATAATTGACCGACTTATTATTTCCTAAGATTTATTCAATTTCAATTTCTCTTCGCTTTGGCTTTGTTGGCTCTTTTTTAGGAAGATCAATCTTTAAGATGCCATTATCATAACTGGCTTTTATATCATCTTCCTGAACATTATCAATATAGAATGAACGCTGGAATGAGCCAGTTCTTCTTTCACGACGAATATAATTTTCCTCTTCTTCCTTTACTTCATGGGTTTGATTAGCTGAAATTGTTAAACGATCATTGTCAATTTCTAATTCAATATCATCTTTATGCATTCCAGGAAGTTCAGCTTCTATTACATATTTATCTTCCTGCTCTTTAATATCAGTTTTAAAGTTTGCTGCTATACTTGTAAAGCCATCATCAAAGAAGCTATTAATTAGACTTTCCATTGGATCCTGACCTTCCATCTGACGGTTTCTCCTTCTGAATGGTACTAAATCAAACATACAAAACCACCTCCAGATATAATTTTATTATTCTTGACCATCACTGATCTTTATTTCAATTATTATTATATTGAATTTACAACTAATGGTCAAACATGGTCAGAGATGTAAACAGCCTAATATAATCACTAATATTTTATTAAATCCAATTAGCTATTAATTGCTTAATTAATCTCCATTAATGACGAGGTTCCTCTTGATCTTCTCCATTTTCTTGCTCATCTTCACTTTTTGAATCCATTTTCATTTCTTTAAGATTTTCTGCCATCTCATCTAAGGATTCTTTAACTGCTTCATGAACATCTTTTGCAGGCCTGTCGAAAAACAGTTCTATAGCTTCATCTATTTCTGTAATTGTGTAAACATTGAATTCTCCTGATTCTACTCTATCAACAATCTCATCTTTTAACATTAAGTTTTCTTTGTTTTGTTCTGGGATTACAACACCCTGTTCTCCAGTTAAATCTCTGGATTTACAGACCTGATAAAAGCCTTCTATTTTATGATTAACTCCACCAATCGGCTGCACCTTCCCTCGTTGATTCATGGAACCTGTTATAGCTAAATCCTGTCTTATAGGAAGCCCGGTGACTGATGAAATAATAGTTAAAAGTTCAGCACAGGACGCACTATCCCCATCAACACCTGAATATGACTGCTCAAAAGCTATTGAAGCCGATAATGATAAAGGTTTTTCCTGAGCATATTTACCGCCAAGATAGCCAGAGAGAATTAATACTCCTTTATCATGGATTTTACCACTCATTTTAGCTTCTCGCTCTATATTTACAACACCTTCCTGACCTAAATAAGTCTGACAGGTAATCCTGCTCGGTCTTCCAAATGAATATTCTCCATTCTGATAAACCGATAAACCATTTATCTGCCCCTTCTCTGAACCAGTAACATCTATCATGAGATGATCTCTTTCAATCATTTCCTGGATCTTTTCTTCTGTAAGATTAGATCTGTCTTCCTTTTTATCAATAGCTTTAATTATATTATCTGCTTCAACAAAATCATTTTCATCAAGTTCTGCCCAGGTATTAGATTCATAAAGTAGTTCCATGATTTTATTAAACCTGGTCGACATCTTTTTAGTATCACCGGTTAATCTACTGCTATATTCAATAATTTTAGAAACTGCTTCAGCAGTGAAATGTCTTAATCCTTCCCTCTCACAGACTGAAGCAACAAATCTAGCAAACTTAGTCATGTTTTCATGGCTTCTTTCCATTTCAACATCAAAATGAGCCTTAATTTTAAACAATTTTTTAAATTCTTCATCATAATGATAAAGTAATCTATAGATATATGGATTGCCGATTAATATAACTTTAACATCAATCTCAAAAGCTTCTGGTTTTAAAGAACTGATTGGAAAAGTTCTATACTGTTCACCAATATTTTCTACCTTTAACTCCTGATTAATCAAAGCTCTCTTTAAGGTCTCCCAGGAAAACGGATTGGTAAGAACATCACTTGCCTGTAATACAAGATAACCTCCATTAGCTTTATGAATTGCACCGGCTTTAATCATTGTAAAATCTGTAGTTATTGTCCCCATTTGACTTTTACCCTCTATCTTACCAAATAAATTATAATAAGTTGGGTTAGTCTCATGAATTACAGGGCCACCTTCAGTTTTTGAATTATCTACTAATAAATTAACTTTATATCTAGTTAAGAAATTATCATCACCCTGAAATTGTACTGGAAATGGTAATTGATTTTCTTTTTGATCTTCCATAAATTGATCTAAATTTTCTAAAATGTCTTCTTGAACATCATTAAAATATTCTATAACTTCTTCACCACAATCTGAAAAACGATGCTTTAATTGATCTAAAATCGGTTGCACTACAGCTAGTCCCATTTTTGATTTTAGTTCATCCATCTCTTCCTGTGCTTCTTCTTTCATTTCTCTAATTTTACGCAACAATTTTTCAAGGCGTTTTTTAATATCCTGACTTCTATTTCGAATCTCCTGTCTCTTTTCATCATCATATTTTTGATAATCTTCCTGATCAAGTGGTTCTCCGTCTTCACCTAGCGGCACCGGAACAGGACCCTGTTTAGTATTCTGTAACATAAAACCTTCTTCACGGATTTCCTGATCAAAATCTTCCATCATTTTATTAGATTTGCGCTGATATTCAGCCATAATCTCGTTTCTTTTCTCTTCAAATTCTTCGCCTTCAAACTGATTAGGAATTTCTTCTTTTAACTCCTCGACCATCCGTTCCATCTCATCTCTTAAATGTTTTCCTCTACCAGCAGGAATAGTAAGTGCTTTTGGATTTTCTGGATTAGAGAAATTAAAAATATAAATTAAGTCATCAGGAGTATCTAATTCGTCTGCTTTTTTATTTGCTATTTTTCTTGCATAAGTTTTCTTTCCAGTACCAGGAATTCCAGCCATAAAAATATTATAGCCTTCTCTGTCAATTGTGCATCCAAAATCGACTGCTTCAACAGCTCTTCGCTGTCCTATTATATCTTCTTCATATTTATCTAAATCATCAGTAGTTTTAAAATCTAATTCTTCAGATAAACATAAACATCTTAATTCTTCAGCTGATAATTTGGTCATATAAGACCCTCCTTTAATTTAATAAATAAAGATTTCTTAATACAGTAAACTTGATAATAATTAAATAATAAGTTATAATATTAACGAGATATAATTTTTTCAATAATTGTGATAATAA
>SLSL01000220.1 GCA_007130465.1 Halanaerobiaceae bacterium
CTTGCCAATGCCTTAGGCAACTCCCACAGGATTGAGATTCTGAAAATCCTTGCTGCCCAGCCAGCAGATGACAGGTGTATGGTCGGTAATTTAGTTGATAAACTCCCGATCTCTCAATCCACAGTATCCCAGCATCTTAAAATCTTAAAAGAAGCCGGCTGGATTATCGGTCAGACAGATGGCCCTAAAATCTGTTACTGTTTAAATGATAAAACTGCCAGCCAATTCAAGCAGCTAACAGACAGCTTTTTCAGTTAAGATTATAATTTTTTAATATCTACCGGTCTATCTCTTTATAACCAGGTTAAGTTCTAAGTTTTTGGTTTTATATCCAGGTTAAATTTGGCGAAGAGTTAAGTTTGGGATAAGCAGGAGAGTAATTAAATATTTTAAAAAATCAAGATTAAAGGGGGAGGATTAAAATGAATCTGGATAAGGTTTTATATTTTTTAAACCACATAAAGCAGAAAGTCTGGTTTTATCCGGTCTTATACAGCATTTTTGCTGCTCTGCTGGTGGTTATTATTGTTATTTTAGACCTTGGAATCCTATTTAATATAGAAAATTTTACCACCCCCCTACTTCTGACAGATATTGATATCGGCGAGACAATTCTCGGGATTATCGCCGGTGCTTTTATTACTATAACTACCTTTACTTTCTCTATTACGATGGTTGTTTTAACAATGTATACAGCCCAGTATTCACCCAGGGTCGTAAAAAACTTTTTAACCAGAAAAGATACCCTTCAGTCTTTTGGTATCTTTGTAAGTGGTTTTCTCTATACAATGCTGGTCTTTGTCTTTTTAAGTAGTTATCCACCAGATACTATGATTATTTCATCCACAATTGGTATTATTTATATTTTAGTTGGATTGATCTTTTTCTTCCGTTTTATTAATAGCGTAGCTTCCTATATTCAGGCCAGCAATCTGATCAAACGGCTTAAAGAAATCTCAAATTATGAGATTAAGATTTATAAGGAGCGGATAGAAGACAATCAGATCGTTGAAAAACTGCCAGTGGAAGAGGAAGATCAACTCTTTAAATTTAATTCACCTGATGATGGCTATATTCAAGTCCTGGATTTTAAATATCTGGCAGAGATTGCTACTGATTATAATGTCGATATCCATTTTCATAAAGTTATTGGGCAGTTTGTCAGCAAAAACACTAAAATTGGAACTATCAATCAGTCAAAAAAACCTCTGTCTGATCAGGATAAAGAAGATATTATCAAGAAAATAGCTAACGGAATTATTATAGAAGAAGAAAGGGTTGACCAGCGGGATTTTGCCTTTACAATTCAAAAAATCGTTGAGGTGGCTTTAAAGGCGCTGTCGCCAGGGATTAATGATCCTAATACCGCTATTCAGTGTATTCAGGTTACATCGTTGCTGCTTAGAGATTTATCAGAGCTCCCTGCAGGCTACCTTAAAATGGAAGGCAAGGACAGTGAGGGTGGTTCTCTCTATATTGAGGCTATTGACTTTGAAATCCTGTTGATAGATACCTATCAGCAAATAGTCAATTATGGCCTGGCTGATGTCAAGGTCATTCTGGAAATCCTTAAAGGACTCCAGATCATTAAAGCCAGTGCAAGTGATTCCAGCCGAAAATCAATAATGGAGTTTGCTGAGTACCTCTGGAGGAAGATTCTGGCCAGAGACTTTGACCGCCTTGAAGTCGAAATGCTCAGAAGGGAAAAACGTGAACTGGAATCTATCTAATTATAAGGCTAAACAGAAAGATGCAAAGGCCAATTTAATATGCTAAAATATAAATAAGAAAAGTAAATCATTTATAATAAACTTTTCTCAGGAGGGATAGCCATGGAATTAAGAGATTCTGTTAAAGATAAAATAATTAAAATTTTAAAAGAGCATAATATAACTAAAGCAAGCATTTATGGTTCCTATGCCAGAGGTGAAGCTAATGAAAGTAGTGATATAGATATTGTAGTTGAATTAAATCGCCGAAGTCTTTTTGAGTTAGTGGGCTTGAAACAGGATATTGAAGATGCAACTGGCTTAAAGGTAGACATTACAACATACCATGGACTTGATAACTCTCCAAGAGAAGGTATTAAAGACAAGATAAAAAAAGATGAGGTTAAAATAATATGATTGATGGCAGGAATAGAGATTACCTTTTAGATATTAAGACTTCTATTGAGTTGATTAATAAATATATTTCAGGCATTAATAAAGAAGAGTTTTTGAGTAATCAAGAAAAACAGGATGCAGTTGTAAATAGATTGCAGGTTATTGGAGAAGCAGTGAAAAACATTGATGAAGTTGTTAAGAAAAAATATTCTGGTATTCCCTGGCGGCAGATGGCTGGCATGAGAGATGTATTAATTCATAGGTATCATGGAATTGATATAGAGCTTGTTTGGGATACGGTTAATGATGAATTGGTTTTAATTTTAGAAGAAATCAATAAATTGTTAGAAAATATGAATGAGTGAAATATCTCCAGGGACTTTAAAACAACCCCCTGGGCTTTTTCTTATTTACCATATAAATAATTCTTAATTTAACAAATCAAATGAAACAGGTGATGAAGTTGGAAAATCAGTCAGATTCACAAAATAACTATAATAAAAAGTTAGGCATCATCTATGGCATTATGGCTTTTGTAGCCTGGGGCCTCCTGCCAATCTACTGGAAGCTCCTTGATAGAATCCCGGCCCTGGAAATTCTGGCCCACCGGATAGTCTGGTCCTTTGTCTTTGTCTCAGCCCTCCTTTTTGTCAAAGGAGATTTCAAAATTCTAAAAGAAATTTTAGCCAGCAGGAGAAAGACTATCTTAATCCTGACAGGAGCTGTCCTGATTACTATTAACTGGTATACATATATTTGGGCTGTAAATGCCGGTTTTGTCCTCCAGACAAGTATGGGCTATTACATCAATCCCCTGGTTGTCTCCCTTTTAAGCATGTTTGTCTTAAAAGAGAGATTCAACAGAGGCAAGATCCTGGCCCTTATCCTGGCTACAATTGGAGTTCTTATCCTGACAGTCCAGTATGGCGAGGTGCCCTGGGTTGCCTTAATTCTGGCAATTTCCTTTGCCATCTATGGCCTGGTTAAAAAAGTCCTTAACCTTGATACCATCACAGTCCTGGCCCTGGAGACTTTAATGATTACTCCGATTGCCCTTATCTATATCGGCCGTCTCCAGCTAACTGGTACAGGAAGCCTCACAGTTATCCCAATTCCAGTGCTGGCCATCTTAATTTTTTCCGGGGTAGTTACAGCAACGCCGCTCCTCTGGTTTGCTAAGGGTACCCAGTTAGTTGAATTTTCAACAATCGGCTTTTTACAATATATTGCCCCGACAATTAGCTTTTTTCTTGGAGTCTTTCTCTTTAATGAGGAATTCTCTACCACCCACCTTATCAGTTTCGGCTTTATCTGGGTAGCCCTGATTATCTATACAGTGGCAATTACTAGAGGCGATAAAAAGGGAAAAAACTATATTCCAGCAGAAGAAAAAGCCTAAACCTCAAATCTAACCCAGGTTCAAACTGGTAAAATATGCAAATATGACCCATGCAAATATGACCCAGGGTCAACTTTTGAATTAGGTTAATTTTAGCTCAATTTTGTAAAATCTTTAATAGTATTTACACAAACTTAGGAGGTATAATTAAATGAAGAACCTATTCGAGCAGGTAGCATCTAAAGAAGAGGAAATGCTCAAAGAACTTGAGCAGCTGGTTAATATTGATAGTGGTTCCTATACCAAAGAGGGGATCGATAAGATCATCACCAAATATGAAGAGATATATACCGGTCTCGGCTTTGAGACCAATATCAAGGAAAATAAAGAAAATGGCAATAATCTGATTGCCAGAAGATCTGGAGAATTAGCCGGTAACTGGCTTTTTCTTGCCCATGTCGATACAGTCTTTCCTGAGGGAACTGCAGCTAAGCGCCCCTTTAAACTGGATAAAGAATCTGACAAAGCATATGGGCCTGGAGTCTGCGACATGAAATCTGGAGTCGTAATCCTTAAAACAGTTTTAGAAACCCTCATAACATCAGATACTAAACTCCCTGACCTGGTCGTCCTTTTAAATGGAGATGAAGAGATCGGTTCGCCAACCTCCCGAGAATTAATTGAAGATGCCGGGAGTGAGGCTACAACTTGCTTTGTTCTGGAGCCAGGCCGCCAGAATGGTGATATGGTTATCGCCAGAAAAGGAGCAGGTATCTATGAACTTATAGTTAGCGGCAGGGCAGCCCATGCCGGATCCAATCATCAAGATGGAATCAGTGCAATTGAAGAACTGACCTATAAAATTCAGGACGTCCATAAACTGACTGATTATGAACAGGGTATAACCCTAAATGTCGGTAAAATTGCAGGTGGCGAACGGCCTAATATTGTAGCTGATAATGCCCGGGCCGAGATAGATTTAAGGATTACCGAGCCAGAACAGGCCGAAGAGATTGATAAGAAGCTCAGGGAAATAGCTGCAAAAGAATATCTATCAGGAGCTAAAACTCTCCTTAAAGGCGGGCTCAATCGCCCTCCGATGGAAAAAAGCCAGGAATCAGAGCGTATCTTTAATATTTTTGCAGAAGTAGGAAAATCCCTGGGAATTGATTTAGAAGAGAAGCTTACTGGTGGAGCCTCAGATGGCAATTTTGTCAGCGGACTCGGTGTGCCAACCCTTGATGCCTTAGGAGCAGTTGGTGGAGGTAACCACAGCGATCAGGAATATATCGAACTTTCAACCCTGGTCAGGCGAGCACAAATTCTGGCAGGTGGTTTAACAAAACTTGCCCTGGAAATAGACTGATCTTTATATATCATTCCAGAGCTGTGATCTAACAAGCTAATTTCTCACTGAAATCCTGGGAGGTTAAATTATGCCTTCAATACCGATAAACCCTGGATTTATCCTGATTATAACCGGGATACTATCTATCTTTATGAAAAATAATAGACAGCGATTAATATTATCTATGGCTGGCCTGGTTTCTTCATTATTTATCTTACTAGGATTGCCTGAGGCAGAAAGATTATTAACCTTTGTTTTTCTAGATTTAGAAATAATCTTACTGGAAGTAGATGCAATCTCCAGAAATATTGCCTATGTATTTGTTGCCTTTGGTGCCAGTGCCTTTATTTATTCATATAAATTTTGCGAAAGGAAAGAATTCCTGCTAATTAATCTCTATCTTGGTTTCTCATTTATGATTTTATTCGTTGGAGATTTTATCAGCTTTTTTGTTGCCTGGGAACTTATTACCCTGTCGGCCTTCTTCTTAATCTATGATATTAATGACGCATTAAGACAAAATATTGCCCAGTATTATATCTTGATGCATGTCTTTGGCGGTCTGAATTTGCTCTGGGGAATAATCCTCCATGTGACTGAAGCCGGCTCAATTATTCTTGCAGTCCCTGAACGAGGCCTTATCTTTTTCTTGATATCTATTGCTGTTAAAATTGCCTTTGTTGGCGTTCATACCTGGTTGCCCAGGACCTATGCTAACATTCCCCTCCATATCAGCGTAATTCTATCTGCCTTCACCTCAAAAATAGGTGTTTATGGCCTTTACAGGTTGATAGAAGTAGATAATATCTTAATCGCCTATTTTGGGGTTTTTAACGCCATCCTTGGGGTTATCTTTGCCATTATCCATTCAGATATAAGGAGGATCTTATCATATTCTATAGTCAGCCAGATAGGCTATATGATCGTAGGGTTCGGTATCGGCAGTGAACTGGGCATAGCTGGTGGCGGCTTTCATATAATCAATCATATCCTATATAAAGGCCTTCATTTTATGATGGCTGGAACTATTATCTATTCTGTTGGTCATGATAATCTTAAAGATTTAGGTGGCCTCTGGAAAAAGCTCCCCCTAACCTTTGTTACCGGTCTGATAGCCTCATTATCTATTGCTGGAATTCCTTTTTCTAATGGTTATCTGAGCAAGACAATGATTAAACATGGCACTGATAATCGGATAATCTATTATGGGATGATAATTGCTGGAATCGGTACAGCCCTAACATTTATTAAGGTTATTTATTTTGGTTTCATTAGAGAGGGTAAAAATCCAGTAATGAAGAAAAGGCCATTACTTTCAATGAGGCTTTCAATGGTTTTTCTTGCCGGTATTATGACGATTATAGCTTTTCTGCCAGAACAGATGGAGTCTCTATATAATATTTCAACAGGCATAAATTATTTCTCAGGCTATGAAATCTGGACTGCACTCCAACCTAATTTAATCGCCCTGGCATTATTCCCAGTTTTAAAGAATGCCATTGCACCTCAACCAGAGCATCCAATCAAACCTGATTTTTATACTAATTTCACTCACTTCTTTTTAGAGTTTGATAAGAAAGTATCTGTAATCCATACAGGAGACGTGGTCAGATATGTAACCTGGGTATTATTTGCCCTGGTATTCTTACTCGTAAACTTTTACATCACCAGCTGGTTTTAAGGCTATCTATAATTAAGAAAAGTAAAGGAGATGAAACCATGCCAACAGATCCTTTTATATTTTTTAATGGAAATTGCAGGGAGGCAGTCGAATATTATGCAGAAGTTTTTGAAACCGACAGGCCGGAGATTGACACCTTTGAGGAAAACTTAGAAGATATTGAGATGGACTTATCTGAAGCTGACAGCAAGAAAGTTATGTATACCAGTCTTGGGATTGAAGGAAGTGTCGTAATGTTCTCAGATGCCATAGAAGACGACCCTGTGACTTTTGGGACAAATGTGAGCCTGGTTATTACCTCTGATAGTATTGATAGAATCAGAAAATATTTTCAGCGGCTGGAAGCGGATGGTCAGGTCCTGATGCCACTTAAAGAGACCTTCTGGAGCAAATGTTTCGGTGCAGTAATCGATAAATTCGGTGTCCACTGGCAGTTTAATTATGAACCAGATTCAAATGACTAACTGAGCATTAATATTGAATTGAATTCATTTTATGGACCTGATTAAAACTATACAGAATGCCAGGTTATTCAAAAAACAGTTTAAGGAGCAAGGAAATGAGAATAGTAAAAATAGGAGAAGTCAAAAACCAATTTACTGAGCCAGTCGGACCGGATGAAATGAAAGGTATAATCAGCGAAATTGTTATTAAAGAAGAATATGCTGATGGGCTTTATAAAATTGAAGAAAATGAATATATAATGGTTGTATTTGCATTTCATCTCAAGGAAGATAATGGCTATGACTTAATCGGCCAGCGGAGATATGGTGGAGAGAAAGGGGTTTTTAGCTCCAGAAGTCCCAGGCGTCCCAGCTCAATTGGAGTCACCGTTGCTAAATTATTGAGTAGAGCAGGCAATATCCTGAAAGTTAAAGGACTCGACGCAGTTAACGGCACCCCGGTCCTTGATATCAAACCATTCGCCAAGAATTATGACTCCCCATAAAATGTTTATAACTGGTTTGCGTACATTTTTAATAGATCAGTTAAATCCGATAAATTTTCTTTAATAATTTTGTAAACAGTTGCTTTATCTATATCAAGATAATCATGAAAAAGTATATTTCGGAAACCAATTATCTTTATAAAAATTTCTTTTTGCTCAGAATCAATATAATCATTCTGGTGGAGTATTTTAGGGATATCCCTGTAACTATCTATATTTCCCAGGTCTTGATCTGATACTAGATGATTACCCATATCAAGTAAAGCTTCAATAGTCAGGTGGAGAAATCTTTCAGAACTACCATATACCATTTTATTATCTTTAAATTCATTAAGGCTATAACTATCTTTAATATTATTTAAGAACTCTATATATTCACGGGATTTTTCCAGTCTCTTTTGGATTACTTCTCTGTTAACCATTTAGTATCTTCTCCTTCAGATATTTTTGCTGTACTTTCAAATAAGGCTTGAAATCCAGGTATTTTCGAATAGTTAAAGAAAAATAACTGTTCGGTTCAAAGTCTTCTGCTGCATATAATAAATTGTTATGTTTTACAA
>SLSL01000151.1 GCA_007130465.1 Halanaerobiaceae bacterium
CATAGCCAGTACAGATATTAAAATCCTATAAACATATCATATTACGGGCATTATAAAGGTTCATTATCTAAATTATTCAGCCTAAAATACTTTAACATGTTAAAAAGTTAATTAAATATATTAATTATTTTATTAAAAATATTAATTTAATGCTTGACAAATTTAATTTTTAGGTTTATAATATAGACAAATGATAAAGATAAGTTAAAGGAGGTGATCGAAGTGGGATTCCTAAAAAACATTCTAAGGCTAGAAAATAACGAAATCAAAATGAAGCATGAGAACAGAGAAGAATTTTACCAGCACCATCTTCAGGACTGTCTAAAAAAGAGTCAGGAGTTCATGTATTAAAACCTAAAACCTAAAATCTAAAATCAAGGAGCGATAAATATGTTAAATATAATGAATTTATTCAACTCAAAGAGAGATAAAAACCTTAAGTTAACTGAAGGAGAAAAGGTCAGAGAAGAGCATATTCACAATGGCTTAAAGAACTATCAGGGTCAGATCTTTTAAATAAAAAGTAGTCAGGAGGTGGAGTGAGATGATCAAGCTATGAAAATTGGTAGAGAAATTATAAAATCTGAACAACAAAAACTTAAATCAACAGAAAATACTTAAAGTCCCCTTATTGGTAATAAATCAAGGGGACTTTTGTTATTACATAAGCTTTTTCTGACTGCAACATGTAGAGCAGAACTTTTAGAGAAGATATTAAAAGAAAAATTCAGACATTTTACAATTTTATTTCTAAATGATAAAATAGTATAACTTATTAATAATTATTATGACTTTGATAAGATGAGTAGTAGAGAAGCAGAGTAGAGAAAGGAAGGATTTTATGAATTTTATATTTTTATCACCTTATTTCCCAGACAATTTTTCTAAATTTTGTCAGGGATTAAAAGAAACAGGTGTCAATGTACTGGGTATTGGTGATGCACCTTACGATGGATTGAAAACAGAGCTTAAAGATTCACTGACAGAGTATTATAGAGTTGATGATATGGAGGACTATTCACAACTGCTTAAAGCCTGTGGATATTTCACCTCAAAGTATGGAAAAATTGACCGAATCGAATCACATAACGAATACTGGCTGGAAACTGATGCCAGATTAAGAACAGATTTCAATGTTCAGGGTTTAAAAATTGATGAGATTAAACCAATGAAGTATAAGTCGAAAATGAAAAAAGTCTTTAATCAGGCAGGTTTAAATACAGCCCGGGGTAAAGTTGTTAATAATATTGAAGAAGCAGAAGAATTAATTGCAGAAGTAGATTACCCGGTAGTTGTCAAACCTGATAATGGAGTCGGAGCAGTTGAGACCTTTAAACTGAACAACCAGACTGAACTGGTAGATTTTTTTGAAAGAAAATTAGACATTGATTATATAATGGAAGAATATATTGAAGGTAGAATTTATACCTTTGATGGTCTGACAGATGCCGAAGGCAACCTTGTCTTCTCATCGTCTCTGATTTATAATGCTGGAATAATGGAAGCAGTAAATGAAGGCCTGGATTTATTTTATTATATTCCAAGGGAATTACCTCAGGACATAGTAGAAGCTGGCCGTAAAACATTAGAAGCTTTTGAACTCAGAGAGAGGTTTTTTCATTTCGAATATTTCAAGATGAGTGATGGCAAAGTTGTTGCTCTGGAAGTCAATATTCGTCCTCCTGGAGGACTGACCCTTGACATGTTTAATTATGCCAATGATATTGATATTTTCAGACAGTATGGCAAGTTGGTTACCCAGTATAAATTTGATGCTGAGATAAGCAGAAAATATAACTGTTTCTATGTTGGCAGAAAGAATTCCTTTAATTACAGGAATTCCCTGGGAGATATTCTAAATAATTATGGTGAACATGTGGCTTTGCATGAAGAAATAGCACCTATTTTAGCTCAGGCAATTGGAGATTACGGTATTATTATAAGAACAGAAAAACTCGACAGAGGTATAGAAGCAGTTGATTATGCGTTAGATAAAGTTTAGGAGGGAGCGGCGAGTATAATGAATATAGAATACAGAAGCTTTTATAGTTCAAATTTAAATAGAGAGATGCCCTTTAAAATATACGGACATGCTGGAAAGCCAATGCTTGTCTTTCCTTCATCTGGCGGAAGCTTTCATGAATATGAAGATTTTAATATGATTGATGTCATCTGGCCCTTTATTGAGAATGGCGAGATAACAGTCTATTCAGCCAGCAGTGTCGATGCCGAGTCCTGGCTAAGACATGACCTGCATTCACATGATAAGGCTGTAATCCATAATAATTATGATAAATATATTGTTGATGAATTACTTCCCTTTATTAAATATCATTCTAACTGGCAGGGAGGATTAATCGCTTCTGGCTGTAGCATGGGAGCCTTTCATGCTGTTAATTTTTATTTGCAGCATCCTGATGCCTTTGATACAGCTATAGCTTTAAGTGGAATTTATGATGCCAGATTCTTTACAGGCGGTTACATGGATACTGAAGTCTACTTAAATTCTCCTGTAGATTATCTCAGAGACCTGGAAGATGAATGGTATTTTAACCATTATCGAGATAATAAACTAATTGTCTGTGCCGGCCAGGGCAGGTGGGAGGAAGATACTTTAAGAGATACCAGACTCTTAGACACTATTTTTGCTGAAAAAGGTATTCCTGCCTGGTTTGATTATTGGGGTTATGATGTCGATCATGACTGGACTGGCTGGAGAGAACAGATGCCTTATTTCCTGGGAAAGCTTAAAGAAAGCGGCATTATTTAGCTACCTATAATTCAAAAAACTATTAAATGATCATCAATCACAGAAATATATAATAATTGCTGGCAGAGGAGTTTTCGAATGTTAAGAGAAAAAATAGAGATAGAAATCATAGAAGATTTTTATTCTGAAGCCTTAGATAATAAGAGGAAAATAAGAATTTACTTACCACCATCTTATTCGACTCAAAAAAATAAATATTACCCGGTCTTATATAGCCACGATGGTCAGAATGTTTTTCACGGAGCAGAATCTTACTCTGGAGAATCATGGAACCTCCATCAGACAGCAGATTTTTTTATCAAGGAGAATCTGCTAGAGGAAATAATA
This sequence comes from Halanaerobiaceae bacterium, assembly GCA_007130465.1. Lineage (GTDB taxonomy): Bacteria > Bacillota > Halanaerobiia > Halanaerobiales > Halarsenatibacteraceae > Halonatronomonas. The sequence continues at coordinate 3,098 of SLSL01000151.1, forward strand.
ATTGTAGCTGTCGATAATATGAAAGATGAGAGATTAAGCGAATATGCCCATCAGGATGGCTTTTTTAAGGGGAAAAAGGTTAAAGCTCGAGGATTTCAGTATGAGAAATTTTTAGTCCAGGAATTAATGCCCTTTATAGCTCAGAATTATCGGATCAAAAAAGGCCGAGAAAATACAGCTCTGATCGGCTCTTCAATGGGAGGTTTAGTCACTTTTAACATAGGTTTAAGAAGAAGAGATTTATTTTCAAAACTTGCAGTCATGTCACCTTCTTTCTGGTGGGGCAGGACCTCTCCCCTTAAAAAAATTAACTCCTATGAATATCAGAATCTGGATTCTAAAATCTGGCTTGATACTGGCGAAGCCGAAGGAAAATTCATGTCTTTTAGTGAAAATCTGATTTCCAGATTAAGAGATCTAAAGAACAATTACAATCTGGATTTAATTTATTACCAGGTCCCTGAAGCTATCCACAGTGAAACAGCCTGGGCGGCCAGAGTCTACTGTCCCCTCCTTTATTTTTATGGAGATATTGGTGAAATCACGAAAATTGAGCTGGCCGGAGCAGAAAAGATTGCTCTCAGTAGTTCTAAAATCAGAATTAATCCTATTCTAACTTTTGACAGTAAATTCAAGATGTCAGCTTTAGAAGGAAAGTTCAAATCATATAAACCAGAGGTTTTAGAAATCAATCAGAATGGGATCTTAATTCCCCAAAAGATTGGCAATGCAAAAATAGAATTCAAAGCCTATGGTCATCAGGCCTCTAAAAAGATTAAAATAAGAAAAAAATAGCCTGAAAGCCATCCTATTAGCCTATAAAAATCTCCTAAATTAACAGGAAATATTTAAAAACCTCTTATTGATAAAACAGTAAGGGGTTTTTTAATTCTATAAAACTTTTAGATAATTCTTTCAGTAAGAGAGATAATAATTATGCTGCCAGGACTCCCAATCTGGCAATTTATTTTTTGATATCTGCAGGAGAATAACAATATTTAGCTAACTATTACAATGTGAGATTCATTAAAATCAAATGTCTATTTCAGGAGGTTTTATCATGCCATTAAAAGTCCTTCACACCGGTGATATCCATTTAGGAATGCAGTTTAATAGTTACCCTCACTCTGTCAAAGAAAAGCTGCAGGAGGCCCGTATAACAGTCTTAGAAAGGATTGTAGAGCTGGCAAATACTGAAGAATGCAACCTAATAGTTGTGGCCGGAGATTTATTTAATAATACCCAGGTCGATACTCAGCTGATCTTTAAAGCAGTCAAAATCTTCGATAAATTTAAGGGCCAGGCAGTCCTGTTTCTGCCAGGTAACCATGACTACGACCTCGGCCAGGAAAATGTCTGGAGAACATTTGAGAGAAAAGCCACCAGGAGAATGTTAATACTCAATGACTTCAAACCCTATGATTTAAGCGATTACGGGCTCGAGGCAACTATTTACCCTGCTCCCTGCGATTCAAGGCATTCCAGCAGCAACAACCTGGGCTGGATAAAGGATTTAGAGGAGATTAATAAAAATAAATATTCGATTGGGATTGCCCACGGAGCATTAGTAGGCCTTTCTCCGGATTTAACAGATAACTATTTTAAGATGAGCAGGGATGAATTACTGGCAATAGATTTAGACCTCTGGTTATTAGGTCACAGCCATATTCAGTATCCGGAAAGCGATAATCCTAACAATAAAAAAATCTTTAATAGCGGCACCCCAGAGCCAGATGGCTTAGATTGCAAACATGAAGGCTTCGCCTGGGTTATTACTGTAGATGAAAACAAATATATCTCAGCCCAAAAAATCAAGACCGGCAGATATAGATTTTACGATCTCGATAGAAATATAAATAACCAGCAGGACCTGCAAACTATCAAAGAAGAATTACTTAAAGGCAGGCCAGAAAATAAGGTGGTAAGGTTAAATTTAACCGGTGGCATCGGAGAAGAGACATACAATCAACGCCAGAAAATTTATGATGATCTAAAATTCAAGTTATGTTACCTGGATATTGAAGACGATAATTTATATATAAAACTGGACCACAGCAAAATAGAAGATGAATTCACTCCTGGTTCCTTCCCCTATCAATTCTTAACCAGGCTGGAAGACGATGAAAAATCATTACACCTTGCCTACGAATTAATCAAGGAGGTGCAGGATGAAGCTTAAAAAATTTAATACCCAGATTTTTGCCGGAATCAAAGATAAAGAAGTCTCATTTGACAAAGGCATCAATATTCTATTAGGCCCTAATGAAGCCGGGAAAAGCTCTATTGTTAATGGGATATTTGCAACCCTCTTCAAGGAGCCCCAGATAAAGGAAAGGGCTAAAAGAGATAAAGAATTCAATGAAAAGTTTCTGCCCTATCCAGATGGCGAATATATCCACGGCAACTTAATAATTGATGATGATGGCGATAGCTTTAGAATAGAGAAAAAATGGAGCAAAAATAATCCTTCTGCCCTACTTGAACTGCCAAATGGAAATATTATTGATGATACCAGTAAAATCGAGAATACTTTAGATGAAATACTGCTCTATGGCGAAAGCACTTATGACAATATAGTATTTGTCAAGCAGAGTGATGTTAAAGCAGCTGTTAAGCGGATAGCCGAAGATAGCGATGTTAAAACTACTGTAAATAACTTTCTAAGAAAAGCCGTCATGGAGATGGATGGCATTGTCACAGATGAAATCAAAGAAAATATTAATTCAGAAAAAGATGACTTATTATCCAGGTGGGATCTGAATAATAAACAGCCAGAAAACCCTAATAAAGACTTAGATGATCCCTATAAAACAGCAAGAGGAAAGATATATGATGCCTATATAGAAAGAGAAGAAATCAAACAGAAAATCAGGAAGGCAGAAATTATTGAAGAAAAAATCCAGACAATCAATAATGAAATTGAGAACCTGGAGGCTAAAATTAAAGAGACCGAACAAAAATTGATTGAATTAAGCAAAATTGAAGATGATATTTATAAGAGAAGTGAACTGGAACCTAAATTAAATAACAATCAAGAAAAACTAAAGGGTTTAAATAAGACTGCTGATGACTGGCCAAAAACTAAAAAGGAACTTGAAAAACAGAAACAGCAATTAGCAGAATATCAAAAAGAACTTAAAAGTTTGGAAGAGGAAAAAGACCAGTCTGAAAAATCTAAGCGAAAAGAAGAATTATCAGAGCAGCTCAATAAAGTTGCAGAATTAAACTCACAAATCGAAGCGGCAAATAAAGAAAAAGCAGAGCTCAAGAAAATCAATAATGAAAAAGTTGAAAAGTTAGCTGAACTGGAGGGTAAAAAGTCAAACCTAAAGGCCCAATTAACTGCAGGCAAGTTAATTGCCAATATCAAGAAGGCTTCACCAGAAACTAAAGTTGTTAAAGGTATTGGAACTGAGGAAAAAGTTAAAGCTGGAGCAGAAATAGAAGCCGACGGTTATGTCAGGATTTTCAATGAAGATATTGATATTGAAGTTAAATCTGCCAATATTAACTTTGAAGATCTAAAAGAGAAATATAATAAGACAACTGAAGAATATGAAAATATGTTAAGTGATTTAGAAGAGCTTGAGATAGAAGACTCTAAAGCTGCCAGAGAAAAATTAAAGGCAAAGGAGGGCTTAATCAGAGATATTCAGGGCTATGAAAAAGAAAAAGCTAATATACTTGAAGGCTCCAGGCTTGAAGATTTAAGAGAAGAATACGAAAATATTGAAGTCGCTGAAGAAATCAGAGAGATAGACTTAATTGCAAAAGAGATAAATCAATTAAAAGATGACAGGATAAGCGAGCTAAAGGTTGAAATAAAAACCAATGAAAATAAGCTGGTAGAATGGAAGGAAGATTACGATAGCCTTGAAGCTTTACAGAAAGAAATCAAAAATTTAGAAACTGAAATATATCAACTGGAAAAGCAACTGGCCGGTCTGGCTGAATTACCTGCTGAATTTGATTCCAATGATCAATTCCGCCAGAAACTTAAGGATTTAAGAAAAATAAAAGAGAGTAAGACTAATGCAAAGAATGAAAAAGATCAGGAATTAATCGAAATCCAGAAAGAGATGCCAGAGGAATCATTAGAGGAACTAGAAGAAAGTCTTGAGAAAAAGCAGCGGAAGTTCAATGCCTTAGAAGAGAGAGCCAGACGCTTATTAAAAGTCGAAGAGGCGTTTAATCAAACCTTAAATGAGATGGATAAGAAATCCTTTGAGCCCCTTATTAATTCATTCAGCAATCATTTAAATGTCCTAACAGACGGCAACTATCAGGCCAGTGATATTAACGATGATTTTGAAATAGAAATAATTAAAGAGGCTGATCATCAGAAAATCCCGGTTAATATGAACCTGCTTTCTTTTGGTACCTATGATAGTGTCGCCCTGGCTTTAAGGTTTGCCCTTTATGAAAACCTATTTAAAGATAAACCAGGATTTATCATCTTAGATGACTGCCTGGTTAATTTAGATCCAGAAAGAACAGAGCAAGCCATTGAACTAATCAGAAGTTTTCAAGATAAATACCAGATAATCTTTAGCACCTGTGATCCAGAGACTGCTGACAGATTAGGTGGAAATATCATAGAATTATAATGATTAAATCTATTAATTTTAAGCTCCTTTCCTGAGGGAATATTATCTGTCATAATCATTGTTCTCTCAGGGAAAAGCTTTAATTTAAAATTGCTAATATTTTTTTAATATTATATAATTAAATTACAGATTATAATTAATCTTATGGTGAAGGAAAGCGCTATCTAATAACTGTCTTTTAAGCGTTTTCTCTTCAACCTGTAAGTCTTAACATTCCAAATAATATACCAGAGGTGAAG
>SLSL01000126.1 GCA_007130465.1 Halanaerobiaceae bacterium
GAGTATATAAATATAATAAATTTAATCCAATTCTTTTATTATAATTTTTTAAAGTCTAATTTATCTTAAGAAAGGCTGATATTTTTATGCAGGATTACACCTTTAAAGGTTTTTTTCTCCGATATAAAAAGCGCTATCTGCTTGGCATCATCTGGCTGGCTCTAGTCGATATCTTGCAGTTAATTATTCCTCAGATATTGAGAGATTTCACTGATAACCTCCAGGCCGGTTTAGTTGGCAGCCCTGAATTAATTCGATATGCCGGGCTAATTGTGCTGGTTGCCGGAGGAACTGCTTTTTTCCGTTTTCTCTGGAGACTCTATATTAATGGAACTGCCAGGCGCCTGGAAAGAAATCTTAGAAATGATTTATATGAACATTTTCAGAGATTATCACCAAATTATTTCCAGCAACAGAAAACCGGTGATCTGATGGCCCATGCCACCAATGATATTAATGCAATTCGCCGGGCTACTGGTCCAGGGGTTGTCATGCTGGCTGATGCAGTCTTGCTGACAATAGTTACTGTCTCAATCCTTATATTCACAATTGATACTAGATTAACATTAATTGCTTTGATCCCTCTGCCATTTATAACATTAATTTCATTAAAATTTGGCCAGATAATCCATAAAAAATTCAAGAAAGTCCAGGAGGCTTTCTCCAATCTCAGTGATAAAGCCCAGGAAAATTTCTCTGGAATCAGAGTTGTTAAAGCCTTTGCCAGAGAAGAAAAAGAAATAGAAAGATTCCAGGTAAGTAATGAAAACAATTATGAACGAAATGTTGACCTTGTTAAAAGCTGGGGACTTTTTCGTCCACTGGTTCAGTTCTTTTCAGGAATGAGCTTTTTAATAGTTATCTGGCTTGGCGGCCGAATGGTTATTGAAGAAACTATCTCCCTTGGTGATTTTGTTGCCTTTATCAGTTATCTTGGAATGTTAACCTGGCCGATGATGGCTCTAGGTTTTGTTATTAACCATATTCAGCGTGGTAGAGCATCTTTAGATCGATTAAATAGTATTTTAGATGAAGAACCTGATATCTATAACTATCCTGATACTAATTACAAAATTGATGAACTAAAAGGGGAAATTGAGTTTGATAATTTAACCTTTAGCTATCCTGATGAAGACGAAACGGTCTTAAAGGATATCAGCTTTAAGATTGAATCTGGACAGACAGTCGCCTTTATTGGTAGAACCGGTTCTGGTAAATCAACGATTGCCAGATTAATCTTGCGATTATTTAATTCTGACCGGGAAAGCCTTTATCTTGATGGCCATGATATCAATAAAGTACCTCTAGAGACCATCCGAGAAAATACAGCTTTTGTGCCTCAGGATAACTTTTTATTCTCAACTACTATCGGTAAAAATATTGCCTTTCATAACCCAGAGACAGATATTGAATTAATCAAACAGGCTGCCAGAGAAGCTTCAGTCTATGATAATATCATTGATTTCCCGGAAGGGTTCGATACAATTCTTGGAGAACGGGGAGTAACTTTATCAGGAGGCCAGCAACAGCGAGTCGCTCTGGCCAGAGCCCTGATCAAGCGGCCTGATATTCTAATTCTGGATGATAGCCTCTCGGCTGTTGATACCAGAACCGAGGAGACAATCCTGAGTAATTTAGAAGCTATCATGGCTGAAAGAACAACTATCTTAATAGCCCATCGAATCTCAACTATTAAGAATGCCGATAAGATTTTTGTGCTAGATGACGGTAGTATTATAGAAGAAGGTGATCATGAGAGCCTCCTTGATAATCAAGGCCTCTATTATGATCTTTACCAGAAACAGCTTTTAGAAGAAAAATTAGAAAACCAGTAAGGAGGTGCAGAAATGCGAGATTTTCGTAAAGAAGAAGAAATAGGAAAAGCCTATGATTCAAAATTAATGAAACGTTTACTCCGGTATGCTCAACCATACTGGAAAATATTATTGCTCTGTATCATTCTGCTCCTCTTTGTTACAGCAGTAGAGCTGGCCAGGCCTTATCTTATTAGAGTAGCTATAGATGAGCATATAAATGTGATGAATCATGCCCAGGTAGTTATGGATGAGCCTCCGGCTGAAGATGTCGAATATGTTGAATTTAGAGGCAACTATCTAGTCCGGGAACGACTTTTGGAAGCTGAATATCCTGACTATGAGCGCTGGCAGATTGTCAGAGCTGAAGGTCAATCTTTTATCATGGAGGATTTTCATCGAACACCTTCAGATATTGATGTTGGTGAAGATGGAACCGGTTACTATGCTGAATTTAACGGCCAGACTAGAAGACTTACACAATTAACTGACCAGGAATACAGTGATTTCAGAGAACAGGATTATACTGGTTTAACTGGAATCGCAATGTTTCTATTATCAATTATGATTGTTGGCTTCTTCTTGAATTATCTCCAGGTCTATATCTTAAATAAGACCAGTCAGCGGATAATCTTTAATATGCGCCATGAGGTATTTACCCATTTACAGAAGATGTCTCTATCATATTTCGATAATAATCCAGTCGGCAGACTTGTTACCAGGGTTACCAATGATACTGAAACCTTAAATGAAATGTATACAGGGGTATTGGTCAATCTTTTCAAAGATCTATTTATGCTCCTTGGTATAATCATAATAATGTTTTCTTTAAATGCCCAGCTGGCTCTATCAACCTTTGCTGTCCTGCCTTTAGTTATTGTCGTGGCAGCCTTTTTTAGAAAGTATGCCAGAGAGGCTTATAGAAAAGTTCGAGTTAAGCTGGCCAGAATTAATTCTACTATTTCAGAAAATATCTCTGGCATGAAAATAATTCAGCTCTTTAATCAGCAGAAGAGAAAACTCAATGAATTTGAAAAGATTAATAATGAATATTTCGAAGCAACTATGCGCCATATCTTTGTTTATGCTATCTTTAGACCATCAATGGACTTGCTCTATTCACTGGCCCTGGCAATTTTAATCTGGTATGGAGGTGGTCAAGTAGTTACCTCTGCTCTCGAATTTGGCATTCTTTATGCCTTTACAGACTATATCAGACGGTTCTTCCAACCGATTAATGACCTGACTGAGAAATATAATATTCTCCAGTCTGCCATGGCTTCTTCAGAGCGGATATTTAAGATTCTCGATACTGAAGAAGATATCTCTGATCCAGCTGAACCTGTAAAACTACCAGACAGATTGGAAGGCCGAATTGAATTTGATGATGTCGATTTCTCCTATGATGGGGAAGAATGGGTCCTTAGAGATATTAATTTAGAGATCGAGCCTGGTGAGACTATAGCTTTAGTTGGCGCTACCGGTGCCGGCAAATCTTCAATCATTAAATTATTAAGTCGGTTTTATGATATCCAGAAAGGTAGTATTAAGATAGATGGTACCGATATTAAAAATTATCCCCGCCATGAACTGAGAAGACATATTGGAGTCGTGCTCCAGGAAGTCTTCCTCTTTACTGGAACTATTGCCGATAATATAACCCTCCATCGGGATGATATTTCCCAGGAGGAGATAATTGAGGCTGCTGAATATGTCAATGCCGATAAATTTATTAATAAACTTAAAAACGGTTATAAGCATAAAGTTACTGAAAGAGGCTCTACTTTCTCAGCAGGTGAAAAGCAGCTAATCGCCTTTGCCAGAACCCTGGCCTATGATCCAGATATTTTGGTTCTAGATGAGGCTACAGCCAATATCGATACTGAAACTGAGTTATTGATTCAGGATGCCCTCTATAAATTAACTGAAAATAGAACCACTATTGTGATTGCCCACAGGCTATCAACTATCCAGCATGCTGATAGAATTGTGGTCCTCCATAAAGGCAGGATTCGGGAAATCGGCGATCATCAGGAATTACTAGACCAGGAAGGCATCTATCACGATCTTTATCAGCTTCAGTATAAAGATCAACTTCTCCAGAATAGAGAAGATTTAAAGAAGAAAAGTTCATAAATAATAATTTAAGTTGATATCATATTAAAGTGAAATCAGCTAAAGTTAGCAGCAGGAATTATTCCTGCTGCTTTTTAATATTTAAACCAGATTTAATTACTATTTCTAGCTTCTCTTTTTTTCTTTAATTGCTGCCAGAGACTGGCTGCTTTTTCAACTTCTTTCTGCTCGACCTCTTCTTTATACCTGGCTTTTTCATAGATCGAAATTAGATTATCTAATTCAGGTTTCTCCAGCTGCCAGCCAGCATTATAAATCAATTCATCTTTATAATCTCTAGCTGATAAATTCTTCTCTTTTATAAGATCCTTTGCTGCCAGCTGACTGAATTTATAATAATAAAAACGGACTGCCTGACAGGGTATGTTCATATCATATTGAGGTTTTTTCTTCCGGCTCAAACCAGTTTTAACTTTATTCCAGAGCTGACCTAGATCATTGATAAGCATCTTCGGTGTTGAAAGACTTTCTCTCTCCTCTGAAAGATAATTGTCATCATCGGTCCCGCCCCTGGTTAATCTTTTAATTAGATAGACACCAATAATTATAAGGATAATAACTGTGACAATTTCAGCCAGTGGTATATTAGGTGTTTCAATTACTTCCTGGAAATGGTTCGCACTATCTTCAGGGGTTCTAGGACCAAACTGAGCCTCTTGCTCATAACCTTCTGGAGTGAAATTAGAAAAGATCCAACGGATAAATAGCATCACCGGATAAAAAAGATAAAATATTCCTAGAGTTACGTAATATAAGACTGGACGAATCAATTGGTAAACCTGTCCAGCAATAGTTCTAAATACTTCTAAAAGCGGCAGCTGGAAAGGGATAGCAAAGATTATTGCAGCAAAGATCATAATTATAAAAAATATAAACATTGGACCATAACTGGCGGTAAAACCTTTCCCTAATTGCTGCTTATCTACCTTAATAGTTACAGCCTGAGCAAGTATTAAGATGAAGAAGAGAAAGACCTGCCAGATTAAAACCTGGCCCTGGAAGTTATATGAGATCAAAATTGAAAATAAATAGATTAATGTGAGCCTTGGAATATCACTGCTATACTCTACTCTATTGCCATAAAAGGCCTGTCTTAAGGAGACTACTACTAATAGAATCGATAAAGGTATGAATAGTTCCAGCTGCCAGTTTAAATAATAGGCGACTGCAGAGCCAACAGCTATTAATGATAAAAAGCCCAGACCAACTATTAAACTCTGGTCGAAAAATATTTGCTGAGAGATAACCGCCCAGAGGCCAGCTATGAACAGGAATGCAATTAGCCAGATTTCAACCTGTAAATTAAAGCTGAAAGCTAAAATATCTTTAGCATAGACTTCAGCTGGTACTCTTAAAATCAAATACCAGATTCCAGCATTAAAAAGCCTGTTCAATAATTTATAGCGGTTTAAATTTAAATTCTTGATCCCCTTCACCTCCTGCTAAACTGGCAGACCAGCCTGGTAATTGAAGACTACTGGTGCTTTCTGTCTGATTAATTTCTCCAACAATAATCTGCCAGGTCTTCCCCTGACCTTTACTTGAAAAATAGCGATTCAATTCAAGTCCTTTAGGATAGGTAGTGATAATTAATTTATCTGCTCCCTGTTGCAATTTATGAGCATATTCTGAGATAGGCCTGCGAAAAAGCGGTTTAAGATAGGCCAGGGTAGTTAAGATCTCTTCTAGTTGGCCAGGATGCTTACCTGATTCAACTCTTGAACCTTCGCCAATTTGAGACTGTCCATTGCTGAGAAAACCGACTTCAATCCCTTTATTTAAAAACTGCCTGGCCAGTGATCCTGCCAGTGAATAGGCTATCTCGAGCTGTTCCTTATCAATTCCCTCCCAGCTTTTGTCTGCTGCTCTGATATCAAGAATAATTTCAATCTCTCCAGCTTTCGAAGGATGATAGATATCAGATTTAAGCTGTTGATGCCGGGCAGATACTTTCCAGTTAATCTGTTTTCTCTGATCAGAAGGCTGATAGTCCCTGACTCCAGCCCGGTTAATTGGATCGACCATTATCCAGCCATCAGTCATCTTTTCACCTCTGGCGAAGAGTCTCGTGATTATCTGATCATCAACTGGATAGATCTGAGGATAGACCAATAACTCCAGTGATTTAATCAGGCTTTCCTTCTGACTGAAAAGACCGATAAAACCTTCTGTCTCCATCATCCCCTGGCCGAGATAGTATGCTCCTCTCTCTGCAGGTTTAACCCTGTAATGACGATTTAATTTCTGATAGAGACTTAAATTGAATTTATCAGAAAATATATCTCTATTACCTAGTAATGAGCTTGATTCTTCACCACCGATCAGGTTCATTCCTTTGCGAAAATGAAACTGAACAGTTAACCAGAAGATTGGTAGTATCTTAGCATTGGTTAAACAGAGATTAAATTCTGTCTCTTCGCCGGCAAAGATCTTTTTATCTGTTAGGTCTATATCAACTGATAATTTCGCCAGAGAAAAATGATTCCATTGATAAGCTATAAAGATTAAACTTGCTGCCAGCAGGGCTGCTGAAATTAGAGCTGTACTCCCGATGTTGATACCATAAACTGTCATCGCAAGAAATATTATAACCCAGAAGATGAGACGGTTTTTCACATTATTCCTCTCCTTCTACTGGAACTGCTATCTCCTGGAGAACCTCTCTGACGATTCTCTCTGCTTTTAGTCCTCTGAGATTGGCCTGCTCCTTAAGCAGGATTCTATGACCTGCTGCCGGTGGAAAGACAGCCTGAATATCATCTGGTATCACAAAATCACGGTCCTGAATTAATGCCCTGGCCATACTTGCCCTCATGATAGCAAGTGAAGCTCTGGGGCTTAAGCCTAATTCAACATTTTCTTTCGCCCTGGTTGCTCTAACTAGAGCTGTTATATAGGTTTTCATATCTGAAGATATCTTAACATGTTTAACCTGCTGCTGAAGTTCAACTATTGTCTCCTTATCAATTACAGGCTTAAGACTGAAAAATGGATCTTCCTGCTGGTATTTATCCAGGATTTTAAACTCAACTTCTTTTGAGGGATAACCGACCTGGAGCTTAAAGAGAAAGCGATCAAGCTGAGCTTCTGGCAGAGGAAATGTCCCTTCCAGTTCTACTGGATTTTGGGTGGCCACTACCAGAAATGGTTCTTCTAATTCTCTGGTTGTGCCCTCAACAGTTACCTGCCTCTCTTCCATAACTTCAAGGAGGCTGGACTGGGTTCTAGGGACAGCTCTATTGATTTCATCAGCCAGTAAAATATTTGTCTCGATTGGCCCTGAGCGGAAAGAAAATTCATTCTCCTTCTGATTATAGAAATAGAGGCCGGTTACATCTGCAGGCTGGAGATCTGGGGTAAATTGGATTCTTGAAAATTTTACACCCAGGGAGCGGGCCAGGGAATTCGCCAGCCTGGTCTTACCGATACCAGGGACATCATCAAAGAGGATATGGCCCTGGGCTAACATTGCCACTAACATCATTTCAACAACATCTTCTTTGCCGAAAATTACCTTACCAATATTGTCACTGACTTTTTTGATTTCTTTATGCATAATCGACTCCTTATATTAGTTTTCTTCAAATGAGATTTTCTTCATAAAAACATTCTGAAAATTTTGGGGCTTGCAGAATCTACAAAAATAAGTTAAAATTAAATAAGTAAAGATAGAAAGAGGTGAAATCAAATGTATCATTTAAAAACATTTTTATTAATGGCTATATTAACTGTTGTCTTTGTTGTATTTGGTGGTATTTTAGGTGGCGAATCTGGTCTGATAATGGCCTTTGGTTTTGCAATTATATTAAATTTCTTTAGTTTCTGGTTCAGTGATAAACTGGCTATCAAAATGACCAAATCTCGTCCTCTAACTGAAGAAGAAGCACCTAAACTTCATAAAATTATAAAAGATTTAAGTGATAAGGCCGGGCTGCC
>SLSL01000211.1 GCA_007130465.1 Halanaerobiaceae bacterium
AAGGTTTCGGTTTTATTGAAAGAGAATCTGGCGACGACGTATTTGTTCACTTTTCAGCCATTCAATCTGAAGGTTTCAAAAGCCTTAAAGATGGCCAGGACGTTGAGTTCGAAGTAGTAGAAGGCGACCGCGGTCCACAGGCTGCAAACGTTGTTGCATTATAATAAGTATATAATACTTTAATATAAAGCAAAAAACGTAAGATCCCCTGTCATAAAAATGACAGGGGATTTTTAATATTATAAGATTTTAAGCAAATTTAAAATTCTATTTCTATCGTAGTTCTTGCTGTATGCCTCATAGAAAAGCTAGTCTCACTATCATGATATGCCAGTATAATAGTATAGGTATCCCCTTCTTCAACATTTTCTATAAAATCTTCAGAAAATGGAATTACAAACTCCAGCATCTGAGTTCCCTCTTCAGTGATTGCCCCTGCATATTCGCCAATATACTCTTCTTCTGTCTCAGCATGAGCAGTTGGAGCTGTACCCATATGGCTCTCAATCGATAATTCTGGTTCTCCATCTTCAAAGGCAGCAATTATAATTGAAGCATCTCGCATCCTTAAAGTCGGTTCAAAACCAAAGGCAAGCCAACCCTCGCCAGGACTTGTCAGACCTATATATAAATTTTCCTCGTCCCTATCCCAGTAAAGCTCCATCCCAATATCAGATTCAGCAAAACCTCTATACTCCTCAGCATTTATTACGCCATCAATTTCAGGGGTTGTTTCAGCAATAACCTGTCCTGACATAAACACCACCAAAGCAAGTAGAAAAACTCCAGTTACAATGATTTTTAAATTTTTATTTCTCATATTATCATCCCCTATTTATCGTTTCTATTATATTAATTCTCTGTCAAATCAATTATTCCTGCATTTAAAGAACAAAATCAAACTTAAAAAAGGATATTCAAGAAAAATCATGAAGATATTATTAAAGGTGGTGATATATAATGAAAATAGAAATTCCTAACTATGACACATACAATATTAAGAAGATAGCCTTTGATTTCAATGGAACCCTGGCAACTGGAGGAAATGTTCCTGATGAAATTATTAAAAAGCTGGAAATCCTGGCAGTTAACTTTGATGTTTATATCCTAACAGCAGATACTTTTGGTACTGTTAGAGATATGGTCAGTAATCTAGCAGTTGAAGTTGCAATTATTGAAGGAGATGATGGAACTGGTTTTAAAAGAGATTTTATCCGTGAAATCGGCAGCGACGATACTATCGCAATCGGCAATGGCAATAATGACAGGCTAATGATTGAGGAGGCAGCAATTGGCATTGCTTTAATTGGTAATGAAGGCGCAGCAACCACAACTATTTTAAATAGTGATCTCGTTCTCAGCAATATATTTGACGTCTTTTCCCTGCTAGAAGAACCAGATAGATTAATCGCCTCTCTAAGAAAATAATCTTAAATTTTAAAGGAGTTTTTTCTCATAAAAAGAATATAATAGATGAAAGGAGTGAATTTAATGATAAATAACAATCAATTAACAACTGATTTAAAGCTCAAGCAGGGGCTAAATATCATCGGTCTTATAATTATGATTACTATTAATGCCCTGGCCAACATCCTACCGATAAATGATATACCTACAGGTGATGTATCTGATAAATATGAAAATATCTTTACACCGGCTGGCTTCACCTTTTCTATCTGGGGTATTATTTATCTTTCCCTAATAATCCTTATAGTCTATTTAACGGTTGGACTAATTAGAAAGAAAAGTCGCTCTATTAATTATATTAAAGATATGGGTTATTTCTTCTTCATCTCATCAATCCTTAATTCAGTCTGGATTTTTCTCTGGCATTATGAATTACTGGGAGCTTCAATCTTTGTAATGTTAGGCATCCTGGTATCATTAATAATTATCTATAGAAAGATTCATTTAAGTTCTACAAACTATAGATGGTTAACTGTTCCATTTAGCATCTATCTCGGTTGGATATCAGTTGCCACAATCGCCAATATTACTGCCTGGCAGACAGCCATTAATTGGGGCAGGCTCGGCAGAACAGAATCATTCTGGTATGTAATTCTCTTAATTGTCATAATTCTACTAACTGGCTTTTTCTTAAAAATCTTTAAAGATTACATTTTTACTCTGGTGATTTTATGGTCTCTAACTGGCATCCTGGCCAAACTTGTAGAAGAAATGGCATTAATGAGAGTTGCTCCAATTGCAACAATGCTAGCAATGCTTGCAATCATCTTACTAGCCATAAAAGAAACTGGAGGTAAAATCAATTTCCGATAAAACTGTATCGCATTTAACAGAAATGATTATTATTGTGAGTTACAATTTCCTGTAGATACAGATACGGGGTACC
Organism: Halanaerobiaceae bacterium; assembly: GCA_007130465.1. Lineage (GTDB taxonomy): Bacteria > Bacillota > Halanaerobiia > Halanaerobiales > Halarsenatibacteraceae > Halonatronomonas. The sequence goes on from SLSL01000211.1 coordinate 2,354, forward strand.
CATATATTCAATATATAAAAATATCTATAGGAGATGATTATTATTTTAAATTCAAAACTCAGTAAAGGTCTAACAGTATCTTTAGTATTAGTCTTTTTATTAACAGGAGCCTTGTTCACAGAAAATCAGGAAGTGGAAGCCAGTGAATCATTCGGCTTAATTGCAGATTTAATGATGCTTGAAGATCAGAGTCTTTATGATTTTGATGAGACAGTCGAAAAATTTAGAGAAGAAATTGATGCTGCAGGCTGGGGAATTCTAAATTATCACGATATGCAGGAAGTAAAAGCAGGCCATGGATATGATGTTATGAACGTCAAAGTTTTCGACCTCTGTTCTGCTGAATATTCATATAATATTTTGAGATTAGACGACGAAAGAATTGTTTCTCCAATGATGCCATGCAGAATTTCTATTTATGAAAAGAGCGATGGCAATACTTATATCGCAAGAATGAATTCACCTTTAGTAGCAAGATTCTTCGGCGGCGAAATCAATGAAACCATGCAGATAGCTGCTGAAGAAACTGAAGTTGTTGTTGAAAATCTAATAACTGGAGAAAGAATTCCTGGAAGCTCTCCCTTTGAATTCTTCGGAGGCCTGGGATATACAAGATTTGCCGATTCAGCATTAGATAACTCCTTTGGCTTTCATCTAGGCAGCAAGGTAAACCTTACCAGAACTATCGGACTATCTGCAGAATATGAAAGATATAGCCCTGCAAGCCATTCATTAAATGGCCTTGCCTTTACCGGCAACCTTGATTTAGTCCAGTCTGACAGTGAAACCCCAGTAACATTATCAGCTCTACTTGGAACAGGCTATTATTTTGGCTCAGTCGATAATTACGATTTCGATAGTGGTTTCGGCGCAAAAATAGGAGCAGAAATTAATATAAAGATTCAAGATCAACTGGATTTCGTCGGTAATGTAAATTATAGAAACCTTGACCTTGATGCAGATGACGGTGAAAACTACGACCTATCAGGCTTTGAATTCAAAACCGGACTAACTTATACTTTTTAAGATAACCTAAGCTAAACTAAAAAAGACCTGAATTGATTTCTGAGATAATAAATCTATTCAGGTCTTTTCCTTATTCCATTATATAAAATCTGAATAGCTGAAAACCAGATAAAACCAACAACTATAATAGCTCCAATCGGATCAGATAACCAGGAATTCTCCCCTAAAAGATCATAAAAGGTTATCGTTAAACTTATTAGCACTACTATATCCATTAAGGTTTTAGCCCGGTAAAACTTCCACTGATTATCCATTATTAACGAATAAGAAAACTTATTTAAATTATAATTTTTATACCAGAAGAAGCCATTAACAAACATTGCTGCTATACTTATGAAAATTCCAGGCACCAGCCAGCCAGGTGGCTCCTGATTTATAAGTTGATTAATCGCCGAGTAAAGAATTATAAACCCACTAATGATCATAACTATTCCCATAATCATTCCTGATAGAAACTCCAGTTTATCTGCCTCTTTCCCTTGCCCTGCTACCTCTGCCTGGCAGGATTTAATATAAATAAACCAGGCTAAAAATAAGGCCAAAAATTCATTGGTCCTCCTTAAAAATATCGCCAAAAGAACCGGCGTTTCCCCTAAGTAATAAGCAATAAAAGTACTTAAAGGTGCCAGAAAACTAACCAGCCAGGCAGCCCTCAATAATTTTTCTTTCCTGACAGATTCTTTTTTATTAGTTTTATTCATCAATTCCTTGATAGATACCATATAGACTCACCTCAGTTTAAAATCTAAATAAAACAGAAAAGACAGCAGCAGCTACTAAAGGCACTGTGATAGTGTCAAGTCCATCTCTAGAAACAGCCTCAATTACTGTAGCCACTACTGTTATTAAAAATATTTTTAATATAAATTGTATGTCTATTAGAAAATCTGGTAATATTAAAGTTAAAATAACTAATGAAAAAAAGCCAGAAAATAAAAATGCAAAACTCCCCTGTAGACTCTTCTTTCCAGAGAATATAAAATTATTATAACGGTTCCTGCCAAAATACTTGCCAATTAAACCAGCAAAGGCATCACCAACAGCCCAGACTACAGTCCCAAAAATAGCTGCATTAGGCCGATCCATTACAGCTAAAAATACAACAATTAATAAAACCTGCATAATAAAAAGATATCTCAGCTGCTTATTAAGCTCCCGGCTATCATCAAAAGTAGTGTTCTTCCGATCAAAATCTATTAACTTAAAACTTAAGTATCGATTCTCTATCTTGATATAGGTCAAGGCTATCAGATAAAAGCCAATCAGAAAAGCTAAAATAATAAGCCAACTCTCAAATAAATAAACTACCATTGCCAGAGAGATCCCATAAAAAAAATGATAACTCTTCCTGATGATTTCCCTGGATAAAGAGCTGAATAATTTCAAAATAATCAAAACAGAAATAAAAGCAACATAATAAATAATAAGCAGAATAATTGCATTTAATTCATTCATTAATATTTCCATTTCAGCCTCTTCCTCTCAGTTTATTAACTTAATTATACCATTTATACTAGAGAAAGAGAATAGAACTAATTACTATACTTATAAGAGCCATACTTCCGGCAACTAAAAATCCAACTATAAATGGACTGCCACCTAACTCTTTAAGCTCAGTCCAGTCAACTCCCAGGCCAATCCCTGATAGAGCAAGGAGAATCAAAAACCTTGCCATTGGAGAAATTAACTTGCCTATACTCGCAGGAATTAAGCCAAGAGAATTTATAATTATTAAAGCCAAAAAACCTAATATAAAATTAGGGAAAATTTCTTTTAAACTATATTCTTTCTTACCAGACTTATTACAATTTTCTCCAAACTTATCATCATTAGCATCCAGATTCCTGGTATTATAATAATACCCAATCAGCACTATTACCGGTATCATCAATACATTCCTGGTCAGCTTAATCATTGTAGCCACCTGGCCTGCTGCCTCACTAAAGATAAATCCTGTAGCTACAACTTGAGATGTAGAACTTATAGCAGTTCCAGCCCAGGCACCGAAGATAGTATCTGATAAACTTAAAAATAAACCGATGATTGGATAAATGAATATTGCCAGCACCCCGAAAAAGGTAACTATACAGATACTCATAAAAATATCATCGTCTTCTGCTTTAATTACCGGTGCTATCGTAATAATGGCAGTATCTCCACAGATAGATAACCCGGCAGCAATCAATAATTTTTGCTTTAAAGTTAAATTATATTTATCTCCTAATTTAAAAGTAAATATAAAAGCCACTGATATTATCAATAAAATTAAGCCCAGTCCAGGCAGACCAACTTCAGTAAATTGCTGAAAACTAATCGTTCCTCCTAATAAAATAATAGCAATCTTAAGCAATCTCTTTAAACCAAATCTTATACCAGGCCCAAAAACCTGATGATTAAACCCGATAGTATTATTTAAAATAATCCCAATAATTATTGCAATAAAGACTGCTCCTATAAAATCAGGTAAAAAATAGGCAATAAATTGAGAGAAGACAGCTATTATAGTTATTAATATCAAACCTGGAATGTACTTTCGTATATCCGCCATCACAGTATCCTTTCGGCAAATTAATTATTTTCTAATTTTAGAACCTGAATAAGTAAAATGATCCTGAATCATATCAACCTTATCGTCTTTTATCTGACCGATTACAGTCTCGCAATTTCCACATTTAAGTTCATCGCCATCAACTTTAGCATTATAAAGTCTGGTTATCCTGTCTTCATAACACCTTAAAACTTTGCCCATGCCAATTTTTTTGTATTTCATAATCTTTGTCTTACAGCGAGAACATTTAATAGTCAGCATCTAAACCACCTCAAATAAGTTGTCAAACCATCTTCTCAGCAAGCTTCAGAGCTCCAAAAACAGGCTCTAATTCAATTTTTCTAATTAATTTAATGTCAACTGAGCCTGCCCTTATCAAACTGCTTATTCTGTCTATATAAAAGTCATTATTAGTTAAACCGCCTGCCAGAGCAATTTTTCTGTCTTTAACAGGCATTTTCATTGCCAGCCCAATAACTTCCGCCGCCAATTCTTTAGCCCCTTCTTCAAAAATTTCTAAAAAGAATTTGTCTCCTTTTTCAGCCTGATCAAGAATCTCCGGCGCCAACCTGGCCAGTTCTTTTCTAGGAATATTTTTATTCTGGTAGATAAAGCTAATTAATTGATCCTGATTCTGGACGTCCTCAGCCAAACTCTCAAGCAGAAAATTTAATTTATCATTTTTATCATGGCGATCAGACCTCTTTAGAGCTTTACCTAAACTATTTAAACCAAGCCAGCAGCCACTCCCGGCATCGCCAAGAAGCGGTCCCCAGCCTCCAGATCTATAAAAAACACCATCACTATCTAAAGCGTAAGCAATTGAGCCAGTACCTGCAATCAGAACAATACCAGGCTTGCCATTCCAGGCCGATAAAAGCGCAGTTTTCCCATCATCTTCAATGATAAGATCATCAAAAATCATTAACTGACTTAATTCATTTCTTAAGGCCAATTGTTCTTCCTCTCTTCCACAGCCTGCAACTCCAGCCCCAATCTTGATATCAACCTCATCACGATCTTTCCAAAGCAAAACTGGATCAAGGGCCAACTTACAGGTTTCAGCTATTACCCTGGCAGAACCAGCTGCCCCAAGCTGCTGAAAATTAGCCCCGGTCCCAAAGGCTTCACCGACTATTTTTTTATTTTCAGCCTCCATTACAACGACCCTGGTCTTACTGCCACCAGCATCTATTCCAACTAAATACATAATTAAACCTCCAATATCTCAACTGGTAGTTTACCCTCAGCCTGCCTATTACCTCCCAAAATATCAGCCAGTGGTCTGGCATGATTGGGACTATAATCATAAGTAGTTAAAACTGGCAAATCATTTAGAAATCTGAGCTCATAAGGGTTTCTCTGACTAATAACACTCGGCTTTAAACCAGCATCTAGCAAACCCCGAATCAATTTATGCTGTTCTTTATTCTTTACAATATCTCTGGTTATTACAACTATCTCTAAATCTCTCTTTTCATATATTTTATCTTTAAAAAATTCATTAGTCAAACCTGAATACTCTTTAACCGTAAAACCCTTCTTTGAAAGCTCCCAGGCAAGTTGACTTTTCGAACCCTTATCGGAATTATCAGGACTTGTTTCAACTGGACTGCTAATATCACCAGAACAGTTTATCAACCAGAGCTCTTTGCCTTTATCCAGTGGACTTTCAAAAATATTATTCTGATCCTGGAGAACTGTAATAGCCTTAGCTGAAATATTCCTGGCAATCGAATCTCCTTCTTCTAACATACCTGAAAAATCATCACTTGAAAACTCTTGCTCTTTATCCCAGGATAATCTGGCCTGTTTTAATTTCAAAACCCTTTTAACTGATTCATCTATTCTAGCCTCAGATAAACGGCCATCATTTACAGCTTTCTCCAGTTCTTTTAGTACCTCTAATTGT
>SLSL01000250.1 GCA_007130465.1 Halanaerobiaceae bacterium
CTTAAAGATATTGCTGCTGGTGGTGAAGGAGCTCCTCTGGTGCCACTGATTGATTATTTATTGTACAGGAGCAGTTATAGCCACCGTTTTGTTGTGAATATTGGGGGGATTGCCAACTATACCTGGCTGTCTGCTGATTGTAGGCGCCAGGAGGTTAGAGGCAGTGATACTGGCCCAGGTAATATGATGATAGATGTCGGAGTTCAGCTGTTGACTGATGGTGAGATGAATTATGATAAAAATGGAGTAATGGCCAGTCAGGGTGAATTGGACCAGGTTTTATATGATCGACTTTTCAAGCATGAATTTTTTGATAGATCTTATCCCCGCTCAACTGGCCGCTATGATTTTGGCAGAGAATATACTGAGAAGATGGTAGAAGAGGCTTCTACTAGAGGTGTCAAAGATGCTGATGTTATCAGGACTTTAACAGAGTTTGCTGCCAGTTCACTGGTGGAAAGTTTTCAGGAAGAGCTTGCCAGAGAAGATATGAATACCCTTAAGAAATCAGACTGCCTTGAGGTCATAATTAGTGGTGGAGGCAGTCATAATCAGAGTCTGCTGGGTTTTATTGAAAGCGGAATTTCTGAAAGGTTTCATAATTATCGGACTGAGCTGATTTCTCTGGCTGATAAAGATTATCAGCAATATGGTATTCCGGCAATAGATGCCGATCAGAAAGAGGCTGTAGCTTTTGCGCTTTTGGCCCGGGAATCTATTATGAAGCGTCCAGGGAATCTTCCTTCTGTTACTGGAGCAGAACATCCTGTGATTACAGGTGATTTAACGCCTGGAGGTAAGGTTGAGTTTTCATAGCTGCTTTTTATCATCTAAATATATGATATAATGAATTCACTCATAGGTAAAAAGATTTATTATCTATATAAAAGGAGAGATATCATGGAAGGTAATCAGGGAACTGCTGCTTCTCCTGGGATTGCGATTGGCCAGGCTCTTATCCAGGAACGACATGAATTTCAGTTTGTTCAAAAAAATATAGAAGAGGCAGAATCTGAACTGGAGATTAAAAGATTTTATCAGGCGATTGCTGAAGGTAAAGAGGATGTCAAGGATCTGAGGCAGAAGGTTAAAAAAGAAGTTGGAGCCCAGGAGTCTGAGATATTTACGGCTCATATTCAGATAATGAATGATCCAGAATTTCATAATTTAGTTGAGAAGATTATTAGAGAAGAGCAGGTGACTGCTGAAATTGCTGTTCAGAGGGTTATCAGGAATTTTGCTGCTCAATTTGCTGAAATGGAAGAGAGTTATATTGATGCCAGAGAGACAGATATCAAGGATATTGGGGATAGAATTTTAAGATTGCTCCAGGGGATGGATCTTGACCAGAGTTTGATTGAAAATGAGGTCATTTTAGTTTCCTATGAATTAACCCCGTCAGAGATTGCCAGATTAGATACAAATCGTGTTATGGGGATTGTTCTGGCAGAAGGTTCAAGGACTTCCCATACAGCTATTCTTGCTAGATCTCTTGAGATACCAACAGTCGTTGGCCTTGGTTCTGAGGTTATAAGTCAGATAGGCCAGGGAGATGAAATAATTGTTGATGGCGATGATGGCTTGATTTTTATCTCTCCAGACGAAAAGACGATTTCTAATTATAGAAGAAGGTATCAAGAATTAGAAGTCAGGGAAAGAGAATTAGAGAAATATAAGGATATGAAGCTGGAGAGAAAAGATGGCAGGAGAGTTTATGTAAATGCCAATATAGGTGGCACAGTTGATCTCGGGCCGATGCTGGCTAGAGGCGCTGATGGTATAGGGCTTTTCCGGACTGAGTTTCTATTTTTAGATAGAGATAGCCTGCCTGATGAGGAAGAGCAGTTTCAGATTTATAAGGAAGTAGTTGAGAAGGTAGGAGACCGGCCGGTTGTAATTCGGACTGTAGATATTGGCTCAGATAAAAAGCCTGAATATCTTGATTTTCCTGAAGAGATTAACCCGGCGATGGGGTATCGGGGGATAAGAATTTCTCTTAATAATAAAGATTTCTTTAAGACCCAGCTCAGGGCTATTTTAAGGGCTTCTAAATTTGGTGATGTTAAGGTTATGTATCCTATGATATCAGGCATTGAAGAGGTTAGGAATGCCAACAGTGTTCTCCGCCAGTCCAGGCTTGAATTACTGGAGGAAGATATTGAGATTGGGAATCCAGAAGTTGGAATTATGATCGAGGTGCCTTCGGCTGTTGCAATGGTCAGGGAACTTGCTGAAGAGGTAGGTTTTCTGAGTATAGGTACCAATGACCTGGTTCAGTATACACTGGCTGTTGACAGGACCAATGAGAAGATTAAGGATCAGTTTACTCCTTATCATCCGGCGATTTTAAGGATGATTACCAGGGTTGCTGCAGCTGGCAGGGAGTTTAATATCCCGGTTGCTATGTGTGGTGAGGCTGCCGGAGATAAGTTGTTGATTCCATTCTGGATTGGGATTGGTATAGATCATTTGAGTATGAGTCCAGTTTCTATTCTTCCGGCCAGAGAGACGATAAAAAAATGGCTGAATAGAGATAAATCAGAATTAATTCAGCAAGTTTTACAGATGTCAACAGTAGCGGAAATTCAATACTATCTGTCAAGGAGGGAATAATTATGTTCATGAAATTATTAGAAGAGCGGAGAAGTATTCGTAAATATAAGAATCAGGAGATTGAGGGTGAGAAGGTCCAGTCTTTGCTTCAGGCGGCTTTACTTTCACCTACTTCCCGGGGAAGTCAGCCCTGGCAGTTTGTCCAGATAGATGATAAAGATTTACTCCAGGAGCTGGCTGAAGCTAAGGCCGGGGGCTCATCATTTCTGGCCGGGGCGACTCTGGCGATTGTGGTTGCTGCAGATCCTGAGATTAGTGATGTCTGGGTTGAGGACTGTTCGATTGCAGCTACCAATATTCAGATGGAAGCTGTAGATTTAGATTTAGGTTCCTGCTGGATTCAGATTAGAAAAAGGCAGCGGCAGGATGGCAGTGATTCTGAAGAGTATGTCAAGGATGTATTGAATCTGCCAAATAAATTAAGGGTTGATTCTATTATTGCTCTTGGTTATCCTGATGAAGAGAAGGGAAAGTACGACCTTGATGACTTACCTTATAATAAAGTCCATTATAATCGCTATGGGCATGAGGTACCTGAGTAATATTTGTAATGAATTCTATCTGGATATCTATCATAAATTTATATAAATTTTTACCCCTGCAGGTAATATTGCAGGGGTTTTTAAGGGCACCTGGTGTATATTTATGCTTCTAATTTTATTGTTCTACTCTGCATATGGCAAATTTTCTCTTTTGAATTACTCATAGATAAAACTTGCATTAGGACATCGAGTTCGTAAACTTTGTGAAATATGTAAAGAGATACTACCGGGTAACCGTCGGGTATGGAGAGGGTCCATAAAAATATGTTTCACTTGCCAAATTACTAAAAATTAGTATATAATTAAATTAGATGAGATGTTAGACTAATATTTAGACAGATAAAATTACAGGGGGATATAAATTTATGGATTCAGAATATCGTTTGGAGGAGGATTCGTTAGGGGAAGTTAAGGTTCCTCAGGAAGTTTATTATGGAGCCCAGACAGAACGCTCAAAAAATAATTTTCCAATTGGTAATGAGAAAATACCAGAAGAGGTAATAAAAGCTTATGGTCAGGTTAAATTGGCTGCAGCTAGAGCTAATCATCAACTAGGCAAACTTTCACAGGGGAAACTAGAATTAATAGAAAAAGTTGCAGAAGAAATTATTGCTGGCAGATTGGATGATCATTTTCCTTTAGTTGTCTGGCAGACCGGTTCTGGTACTCAGACCAACATGAATGTCAATGAAGTTATAAGTAATCGAGCTTCAGAAATTGCTGGCAATAAACCAGGCTCCCATGATCCCCTGCATCCTAATGATGATGTTAATATGTCCCAATCATCTAATGATACTTTTCCAACAGCAATGTCTGTATCAGCCTCACTGGCTATTGAAAAAAAATTAAAACCAGCTTTGAATAATTTTTACGAGGCGTTAAAAGAAAAATCTGAAGAATTTTCAGACCAGGTTAAGACCGGTAGAACCCATTTGATGGATGCAACTCCAGTAAGTTTGGGGCAGGAGTTCTCAGGTTATGCCAGTCAGATTAAACATGGGATTGGTCATCTAGAAGATAGCCTTGACCATCTAAAAGAGCTTGCAATTGGGGGAACGGCAGTAGGTACTGGCCTGAATGCACCAGCAGGGTTTGATGAAATCGTTGTTTCCAATCTTAATGAACTGACAGGAGTTGAGTTTAAACCGGCGCCAAATAAATTTGAGGCAATCGCAGCTCATGATGGCCTTGTTAACTGCAGTGGTACACTTAAAACAATTGCAACTAGCCTTATTAAAATTGCTAATGATATTCGCTGGCTTGCATCTGGTCCCCGCTGTGGTCTTGCGGAAATAGAAATTCCAGCTAATGAACCAGGCAGTTCCATAATGCCAGGCAAGGTCAATCCAACTCAGGCAGAAGCTTTACTCCAGGTTTCATATCAGGTTCTTGGAAATGATAATGTAATAAATCTGGCAGGTTCCAGTGGCAATTTTGAGCTTAATGTTGCCAAACCAGTTATGATTTATAATTTATTACAGAGTATTAATCTCCTGGCAGATGCCATCAAATCATTTGAAAAAAGATGTCTTAAAGGAATTAAACCGTTACCAGAAAAGTTGGCGGAGTATCTGAACCGTTCATTGATGCTAGTGACAGCCTTAACTCCATTGATTGGTTACGAAAAATCTGCAGAGATCGCAAATAAGTCACACAGAGAAAGTAAAACCTTAAAAGAGGTAGCAGTTGGGGAAGGTTATTTGACTGAAGAGGAATTCGAACAAAATGTTGATCCTGGAGGCATGATCTAATTGAATAGTTAATTTAAAATCTATTCTATAAAGTAAGGAGTTGATTATAATGCCTACCTGGTTTAGATGCCCTGAATGTGGCGCAGAATATTATACAGCTGCAACAATAGATTCCAGTGAAGAAGAATCATGTGCAGAATGTAAGGCAATTTTAGAACTCTATTACTCAAAAGAAGATTTTGAAAAACATCGCTATCAATCAAGTTTAGAAGATAGAATTGAATAAATTTTAGTTTTCACCATTATTCATCAGCCACCCTTATTTTTCAGGGTGGTTTTATTATTATAAAAATAATTTCAAAAATAAATAAAACTGTTAACTAGTAACTATTATTATTAATAAAATAAATATATAATAAAAAAAGAAAGAAAAAAACAGGAGGTATAAAAAAATGAAAAAAATTAACAGGTTGAATAAAATCGGTCAGGTAACTGTAGTTTTTGCACTTGTTCTATTCCTTATTAGTCCAGCTTTGAATTTAAATGTAGAAGCCCATTCACATGGAATGGATATTGTTGAGACAGCCCAGGACGCAGGAGATTTCTCAACACTTCTTGCAGCTGCAGAAGAAGCAGGATTAGTTGATGCTCTAAAAGGTGAGGGTCCTTTAACTGTTTTTGCACCTAATGATGAAGCTTTTAATCAGTTTCTAGAAGAAACTGGCTTAACAGCTGAAGAGTTACTAGGTGACCCAAGATTAGGTAATATCCTTAAGTATCATGTTGTTCCAGGTGAAGTAATGTCAACTGATCTTGAAGATGGCATGTCAGCTGGCACACTTTTAAGTCCCCAGGAAATAAATATTTCAATTAATGATGGAGTATTTTTAAATGATGATATTCAAGTTATAGCACCAGATATTGAAGCCAGTAATGGAGTAATCCATGTAATTGATGGAGTTCTATGGCCTGCTGATATTGTCGAGACAGCTGTGGCTAGTGGCTTTGACACCCTTGTTACAGCAGTGGAAACAGCCGATTTGGTTGAAGCCCTGCAAGGACCAGGACTCTTTACAGTCTTTGCTCCAATTAATGAGGCGTTCGATGCATTACCATCAGGAGTATTAGAAGAACTTTTGGATAATCCAGAAGATTTAGCCGATGTCTTATTATTCCATGTAGTCTCAGGCCAGGTTATGGCGGAGACTGTTGTAGGTTTAGATGGCCAGGAAGTAGAGACCTTATTAGGTGAGACAATCGAGGTAACAATAGAAGATGGAGAAGTATTCCTTGGTCAGTCAAGGGTCACAAGAACAGATATTCAGACATTAAATGGTGTTATTCATGTAATTGACCTTGTTCTTGTTCCTTAATTAGATCTAATTAAAAATATAATAATTAGTAGTTATTAAATCCAGTTGAGGAGATCAGCTGGATTTTTTATGTAATATTTGTTTTTAGCAGTTAAATATAAGATATCGAGATATAATTAGATAGAGTATTTTTATGATATTTTACTTTAAAAGCAGGAAAACTTAATGATTTAATGAATTATGATAATACTAAACAATATAACAGGGGGAAAGATATCTTGTATTTTAATAAGCTGCTATCATTAATTTCAATTACTTTCATTTTAATTATTATTTTTATTCTTCTTTTTACATGTAATGTTCAGGCCTTTGATGAAAGAATTCAGTCTACCATTCAAGAAAATAGAAATCCATTATTAGATCACTTTATGGATTCAGTAACTCATTTAGGCGATGGATTCATTACTGGAGGAGTAGCTTTATCAATTCCAGACATTCAGGCCCAGGAGCATGCATTGAAGAGTCAATTAGTTAATTTTATTGCAACATCTTTTTTGAAGGTATCGATTGGAAGGCAGAGACCCTCTAGTTACAATTTGCAATCTGATAATTTTAAGACTTTTCAGTTGAATAGCAGCTATCATTCAATGCCATCAGGACATACTTCTGCAGCATTTGCCCTGGCTACTAGTATTTCGGAAAGCTATCCTGAATATAGAAGGATAGTATATACATTGGCCTGTATGGTTGCTTTCTCCAGGATTTATAGGAATAATCATTGGACAACTGATGTAATTGTAGGTGCAGGAGTCGGTTATTTAAGTGCAAAGTTTGTATCTTATCATTGGTAATAACCATATTAAATAATTGGAGGCAGATAAAATGAAATTAGATAAATTTAATTATCTTGATAATCCTTATAAATCACAGAGGATGACAGTCTTTGGTAAAAATGGCATGGTGGCAACCTCTCAGCCACTGGCAGCCCAGGCTGGTTTATCAGTTCTTAGGCGAGGTGGAAATGCAGTTGATGCAGCGGTTGCAACAGCTGCAGCTCTAACAGTTTTAGAACCGACATCTAATGGAATCGGTTCTGATGCCTTTGCCATAGTCTGGGTAAATGGAGAGCTTCATGGCTTAAATAGCAGCGGCCAGGCTCCAGCAGGTATTTCCAGAGAGAAGGTTAAAGAACTTGGCCATGATGAGATGCCCAAATATGGTCTTACACCGGTAACAGTTCCTGGCGCTCCCTCAGCATGGGCTTCATTAAGTTATCGCTTTGGGAAATTGCCGTTAATTGAAGTTTTCAGTGAAGCTATCCGTTATGCAGAGAATGGTTTTCCAGTTTCTCCAGTAACAGCTGCAGCCTGGCAGCGGGCAGCTAAAGTATATAAAAAGAAACTTGATGGCAAAGAATTTGAGAACTGGTTTAAAACATTTACTGATAAAAATGGTAATGCCCCTCAGGCTGGAGAAATATGGCATTCTTATGACCATGCTGCCACCCTGAAATCAATAGCCCATACCGGTGCAGAAAGCTTTTACAATGGAGAAGTTGCAGAGAAGATTGATGAATTTTCCCAAAAGCATGGTGGATTTATACGAGGCGATGACATGGCCAGCTTTAAACCAGAATGGGTGGAGCC
>SLSL01000021.1 GCA_007130465.1 Halanaerobiaceae bacterium
GGAAAATCATTCTCCCGCTGACAGGCCAGCCTACAGGACTGACATTCAACACAGAGACTCTGATCCATTAAGATTGCTTTTTTACTGGCATCTAAATTTTCAGCATTGGCTCTGCTTCCTTTCATTCCAAAACCAGCAATTAAAGCAGCCGCTCCAGCAGCTCCTTTCTTTAGAAAGTCTCTTCTACTTTCTCCATTCTTTTCATTACTCATTTTCTCACCTCTCAAATTTTTGAAATTTATCATTCTCTTCATTATCTAAATCAAACTCCTGCCATTCCAACATTATGAATTTTTCTAAAACTCTAATTAATTCAAAATAATCATCTGATATCTCTTTTTCTTCCGCCTCCTTTCTCAGAGCTGGGATCCAATCTAAATGGTGGAGTAAAAATAATTTCTGCTCCTCTTTTAAACCTTCTTCTATTAAAAGACTCATAAACTCCAGCTCAAAACAGATATAATCAGGCATTGCCTGATAATCTTCTGGAATCTCAAGTTCAAACTCCTTAAAGAGATGCTTGATATGAAGTGCCCAATCACTCATTAAATAACCCTTATCATTAGCAAAAGGAAGGTCATAACTATCATCAAGAGTCCAGACCTTATAAATTGATTCAACAGGCTTAACCTGACCCTCTTCAGGACAGATATCATGATTCCAGACTTTCAACATCTCTTCCAGATTACCTACTGTTTCAAAAACTGACATGTGAATATCATAACTTTTCTGACTAAAATAATCCTGCACTATCCTATTATGCAATCCAGATCTTATATCCTCATAAATTTCCTGATCCGGTTGACTGAATAAACTGGCAAAAACAAGATAGATTTTTTCTCTTAATTCATTTTCCATTAAATATTATCCCCTCCTATCAAATATCTACAAAACCTAGTGATATTATCGAGATTTATTTCACATATCCTTATATATTATATTAAATTTAAATTCCTGTATTCCTCTTTTTCAAAGTAATTTTTTTAACTTTTTAATAAATATAATACAAGTTTCAATAATCAATTGACAGCCAGCAATTTAAAGATTATAATTATAAACAATAAAGCTAAATTTATCCTAAAAAATATGAGGTGAAAAAATGACTACTAATAAGTCAGATAGCTTTAAGATAGACGAAAGCTCATTAAAAAATGACCTGGAAAATCATACCGAAGTTTTTGTTTTAGATAAATTAGAAGAAATCTTAAATAATGATGAACAGTTCAATGAGATCTGTACCTGCCACAACTGTTTATTAGATATAACTTCCTATACATTAAATAGAGTTCCGGCCAAATATATTTCCAGCCCCCAGGGTTCACTCCAGGCAAAGCTTATAGAGTTTGAGCAACAGGTAAATGTAGATATCATCTCAGTTTTAACTAGAGCTATCAAAATTATATCTAAAAACCCCCGGCATGATAAATAAATATTACTTGCAAATTAATTTCCAGGGAAATTTAGTTCCTCTATAAATTTTTCCTGGAAATCTGCATCTTTAGATAGTTCAATATATTTTATCCTCTTCTTCAAAAGACCAACTATCTCTTCCAAATCTCTATCTAACAGATAAAGACTGGCCCCTGCCCCTGAGCCATTACCAAACTGAATAATCTTGCCCTCAAATATTTCAGGCAACATCCCAATCAGAATAGTATTATCAGGGTCAAGGTAATTAGCAAAACCTCCAACTAGATAGACTTTTTTTATCTCCGCTAATTTTATATCAAGCCTGGCAGCCAAAACTTCTATCCCTGCTCTGATTGCACCTTTGGCCAATTGCAACTGCCTAATATCTTTCTGGGTTAAACTTATCTTATTCTCCGCTTTATCTTCAGAAAAAATCAGGACCTCTTTCTTTTCTTCATCAAATCTATCCTGCCAGAATTCAGACATATTCTCCTTATCATTAAATTTTCCTTTAGGATCAATTAGGCCAATCTCTAAAAACCCGGCAACTAAATCGAGCAAGCCTGAACCACAGATACCCCTGGGCTTTGCAGCATTAATTGTCTGATAATCAAAACTATCTGCTCTAATCTCAAACCTTTCAATAGCACCAGCCAGTGCAGCCATCCCAGATGAGATATTACTACCTTCAAAAGAAGGTCCAGCAGCAACAGAACAGGTATATATCTCACTGTTATTACCTAAAGCAATTTCTCCATTGGTACCAATATCAATTAATAATTCATTCTCCATACTCTCTCCTAAACCAGCTGCCAGCAGACCACCAATTATATCGGCCCCAACATAGGCTGAAATAGATGGCAGCAGTAAAAGTTCAGCTTCCGAATTTATCTCTAAACCTATTGAATCAGGTGATAGATTTAAGCCTTCAGTAAAATCAGGAATAAAAGGCGATTTAGCTATATCAATCGGATCAAAACCTAATAGGGTATGGAGCATAGTTGTATTGCCAGCAAAGGCTATTCTATAAATGTCATCATTTTTAACACCAGCTTCAGCTGACAGATCTGTCAGCCCCTGATTTAACCTGTCAACTAAAACCTGCTGTAATTTCTCAGTATTTTCTCTAGATTTATTGGCAAACTGAATCCTTGAGATAACATCAGCACCAAATTCCTTCTGAGGATTATACATCGAATCTACAGCCAATTTCTCACCAGTTTCTAAGTCATATAAATAAAGAACCAGGGTTGTTGTTCCGATATCAACAGCTACCCCGAGCAAATTCCTCTCTTCAGTAACTGGAACTACTCCAACCAGCTTATCCTGACAACAGACTGCTGTCAACTCCTGAACCTTAGAATCAAGAGCTTTAATATCAGCGATAAAGTTATCGCCAATATTAGTTGTTCCGGTTTTATCTAAGTACCTTGTTAGATAGCTCCTCTGATCATCAAGGTCTGGTTTTTCTGGCTTAAAGTCAGCCAACCTCCAGCCTGAATTTAAACGGCCTCCGACTTCAGCTGTCCCAGTTAATACATTTATATCTCCCTCAGTATCAAGGCTTACTTCAAGATCCTTCTTAGCCTGATGCAGACAGGCCAGCCTAACCCCTTCAGTTTTCTCCTTTTCAGAAAATATCTCTTCCTCAATACTTTTAAGCTCTGGAGCAGGTTTAAGACGTACCCTGCATTTTTTACAGGTCCCCTCGCCACCGCAATAGGCAGTAAGTTGATAACCTTTCTGATTGATAAGATCATATAAATTCATTTTTTGCTCAATCTTAAATTCTTCAATTCTATCTCCCTGAATTATTCTAACCTGAAAAGCCATAATACCCCGCCTTATTCTTAATTTTATGAAAATTATATTTAAAAAAGAGACCAGACAGCTGATACTGTCTGATCTCTATTATATATCAAGTTAAATATCGATTTAGAATAAACCACTGATCTTGCCATTTTCATCGATATCAATATCTTCAGCAGACGGTCTCTTTGGAAGGCCTGGCATTGTTAGAACCGGTCCAGTTAAAGCAACCAGGAATCCAGCACCTGCAGAGACATTAATCTCTCTAACGGTAACTGTAAAGCCTTCTGGCCTGCCTTTTAGAGATGGATTATCAGAGATTGAGCTCTGAGTCTTGGCCATACAGATAGGCAGTTTATCATAACCATAACATTTATATAGTTCTATCTGCTTTTTAGCCTCATCGCTAAATTCAACACCATCAGCACCATAAATCTCTTCAGCTATAGTTCTAATTTTTTCTGGAATTGAAGCTTTCTCATCATAGAGGAACTCAAATTTTGATTCTTCGTTATCTAGAATATCAATAACCTTCTTACCTAATTCCTCTCCACCTTCGCCACCTTTGGCAAAGACTTCTGATAGAGCAACATTAACTCCAAGAGCTTCACAACGTTCTCTAACTAGTTCTAATTCAGCTTCA
The DNA here is from genome assembly GCA_007130465.1 of Halanaerobiaceae bacterium. Classification (GTDB taxonomy): domain Bacteria; phylum Bacillota; class Halanaerobiia; order Halanaerobiales; family Halarsenatibacteraceae; genus Halonatronomonas. The sequence goes on from SLSL01000021.1 coordinate 3,863, forward strand.
GTATCATCAGGGAAGCGGTTAATAGCAACAACTAATGGTACCCCGAACTTCTGGATATTTTCAATATGCTTCTCTAGGTTCTCAATACCATCAGATAGTGCCTCAAGATCTTCATCAGTCAAGTCATCTTTAGCTTTGCCACCATGCATCTTAAGGGCTCTAACTGTTGCAACTAATACTGTTGCATCAGGATTAAGATCAGCAAATCTGGACTTAATATTGAAGAATTTCTCAGCACCTAGGTCAGCACCAAAACCAGCTTCAGTAACAGTAATATCACTGATTGACATAGCCATCTTGGTAGCCATAACACTATTACAACCATGGGCGATATTAGCAAATGGTCCGCCATGGATAAAGGCTGGAGTGTTTTCTAAAGTCTGTACCAGGTTAGGCTTAATAGCTTCTTTAAGTAGAGCAGCCATTGCACCATGAACACCAAGTTGCTTGGCAATAATCGGTTCGTCATCATAATTATAGGCAACTACAATTCTTCCAATCTTTTCTTTTAACTCACTAATATTATTAGCCAGACAAAGAATAGCCATAACTTCTGAGGCTACCGTTATCATGAAATTATCCTGTCTTGGATAACCATTAGATTTGCCACCAAGACCGACGATAATATCTCTAAGGGCACGGTCATTCATATCCACTACTCTTGAAAAACTGACTCTTGTTGGATCGATTCCAAGTTCATTACCCTGCTTAATATGATTATCAATAGTTGCTGATAATAGATTATGTGCTACACCAATTGCATGGATATCACCTGTAAAGTGAAGATTAATATCTTCCATTGGAACAACCTGGGAATAACCACCACCTGCGGCACCACCTTTAACACCCATTGTTGGTCCTAAGGAAGGCTCTCTAAGAGCAATCGCTGCATTCTTACCAAGCCTATTCAATGCCTGACCTAAACCTACAGTTGTAGTTGTCTTACCTTCTCCTGCCGGAGTTGGAGTCATGGCAGTAACCAGAACAAGCTTACTATCCTGGTCTAGCCTTTCTAAGGCATCTAAGTTAACCTTAGCCTTATACTTACCGTAATGTTCTAATTCCTCTTCTAATAAACCTGCCTTCTCTGCTATCTCACTAATTGGTTTCATTTTTGCTGCTTGTGCAATTTCAATATCGCTTCTCATTCTTTTAAATTCCTCCTTTATAATATTATACTGTTAAAATAAAACTAAAAATTTTATAACCTATCAATATACTTCTGTAATTTTTCTAAAATTCCTGCTTTTAATTTAGGCTTATTAAAATTATTAAGTATTTCTTCATATTTAGCCTTTGCCCGATCAGCAGTTTCTGGTTGTTTTTTATCACTAAAATACCGTTCTCTCTTTGATAATATTGGTATTCTCATATCTTTCATATGCCTATAAGTGTGCTCTGTTGAAATATAATTTCCGCCAGGGCCAATCTCAATTATCTCATCAGCTGCAATTTGATCTTCATTAATCTCTAATCCTGCAGCAAAATTATTTACTATCCCACAAATCTCATCATCGATGATGAATTTTTCATAAGACATCGACATATAATTTTCTAAAAGTCCAGCAGCATGGAGAATAAAATTAAAGCCATTATTAACAGCAGCCATAATATTTAACATCGATTCATAACCTGCCTGGGCATCAGGGAATAAAGAATCAGTTAAAGCACCGCCACCTCTTGAAGGAATACCATAATATCTGGCCATTTGAGCAGTTCCATTAAACATCTTGGCAGTCTCAGGGCTACCTAAAGCAAGATCTGCTGTTTTAAGATCGACAACACTTGAAGCTGAGCCATAGATTACTGGAGTACCAGGATTAACCAGCTGTGTTAAAACAATCCCTGTTAAAATCTCTGCATTCTGCTGAACTAAGGAAGCCGGTAAAGTTGTCGGTGCTGTCGTGCCTGTCATACTTAATGAAGCAATAACCATTGCCTGCTTATTTTCAGAATATACCATCAGGGCATCGCTCATCCGTTCATCAATCGTTAAAGGGCTATTCGTATTAATAAGAGACACTAAAACAGGATGATTCCGAACAAATTCTTTACTCTCAAAAACTATTTCAGCCATCTCTATTGATTCTTTAGCCTTTTTGGCACCCATAGCACTTCCCATTAAACATTTATCACTATACTTAACTGCAGCCTCTAACATCTTGCCATGGCGAATATTATCATCAATATCAGTCGGCTCTACTAAGACTCCACCAACAACATCAATATTATCACTGGCCTGGGCAAGCTTTGTGAATTTTACATAGTCTTCATATTTGGAAGCACGACGATTCATTTCTGGATAGTCCATCACAAAGGGAGAACCATAGCCAGGGACTAAAACCGTATTTGCTCCTCCAATTTCAACATTATTTTCTTCATTTCTTGCATGGAGAGTAAACTTTTCAGGTGCTAAAGCTAGATATTCATCAAGATCTTTTTGAGTTAAATGTACTCTCTTATCTTTAACCTTTACACCTGCTTTTTTAAACATTTCCCTGGCCTCTTCTGAAACAATCTCTACCCCAGACTTTTCTAAAACTTTTAAAGTGGCCTCATGAATCTTTAATAAATCTTCTGATGAAAAAATATCATCACCATGCTTCCTTCTCTTAATCATAACTCCCACCCCCTCAACTATTTTCAATCAGTTAATATTCATCAGGCATTTCCAGCAGTTCTTGATAACTAAAGACAGGACCATCCTTGCAGACATAGTGGGGACCAATATTACATTTACCACATTTCCCAAGACCACAGGACATTCTCATTTCCAGAGTAGTAATAATATCTTCTGGTTTTACACCGATATCCAATAGTTCATTAATGACCGATTTAATCATTATTGGAGGACCACAGACATAATATTTAATACCTGAAGTTAGACATTCAATCTCATCTTTTATCAGATTATGAGGAAAACCGACACAGTGCTCCCATTCTTCACAGGGTTTATCGATTGTATATTTCAACTCAGTATTGGTTGTTTCTTCCCACCGGGGCTGGTCGTAGTCATAGAGCATATCCTCAGGCGAACGAAATGCCTGCAACATCTGCACTCTTCCATAATTTTCCCGATTACCAGGGTCTAAGACATAATCGATTGCAGACCTTAGAGGCGCCAGACCAATTCCACCACTAATAAATACTAATTCCTGTTCTTTATGCTCTTCAACTGGAAATGAATTGCCATAGGGCCCTCTTAGACCCACCTCATCACCAACAGTCAATTCATGGAGTGCCGCTGTTACCTTGCCTGTTTCTTTAACTGAAATAACAATTTTATCTTTATCAGAAGGCGATGAAGCAAGTCCAAAAGGAGCTTCACCGACACCATAGACAGTCAACATTAAAAACTGGCCAGGCTCAAAATCAAATACTTTTTCATTTCCTTTAAGACGAAGATGAAAGGTTTTAATATTTAGGTTGCTTCCAGTCTCCTGAATCACTTCAATAATTTCTGCTTCTTTTGGAAGATAATCATCTCTCTGCACTTGCCTGACCTCCTTCAGTTAAAGTATTGTCGACTTCATTAATTACTTTTCGTATATCAAGGTTAACAGGACATTTATAAATACAGCGACCACAACCAACACAACCTGGTTTCCCCTCAAAATTTTGGGGATGATAGGAAAATTTATGGAGCAGACGCTGCCGCCAGCGTTGATGTTGTTCCTCCCTAGGATTATGGCCTGATGCATGCTCAGTAAAGAGAGAGAACATACAGGAATCCCAGGCTCTACTCTTTGTTCTATCTTCCCAGAAAAAATCAAAGCAGAAACAGGTCGGACAGTAATATGTGCAGACTCCACAGCCGATGCAACTGACTGTCGGTTTATCCCAATCTACCTCAGCAAATACCTGCCCCTCTGGGAAAGGCAATTTATTTTTAATTTCAAAGCTTGTTTCATTCGCAAA
>SLSL01000125.1 GCA_007130465.1 Halanaerobiaceae bacterium
GTACTTATTATTTCATGATTTTTATAACCAACCATTAATTTATTTTTGCCATCTCTTAATAATTTAACTGCTTCATATCCCATTCTGCTTGCTAAAATTCTATCCATAGCCGTTGGAGAACCACCTCGCTGCAGATGACCAAGTATAATTACTCTTGTCTCCAGACCAGTTCTCTCTATTATTTCATTACTAAGATCAAAGGCCGGACTATCTGAATGCCTCTTTTTCTTTTTCAGATCATAATTTACTCCTTCAGCCAGCATTATAATGCTGTGAAGTTTTCCTCTTTCAAAACCCTGCTCTATCTTATTACAGACTTCTTCTGCCGTAAATTCTATCTCAGGGATTAAAATAAACTCTGCTCCACTGGCCAGGCCACTCATCAAAGCCAGATCTCCAGAATGGCGACCCATAACTTCGATAATAAAGGTTCTTTCATGGGAGGTAGCTGTATCTCTAATCTTATTGACTCCATCAATTACTGTATTCATAGCTGTATCAAAACCTATACAAAAATCAGTGCCTCCAAGATCATTATCTATAGTACCTGGAATACCAGTAACCCTTATATCAGACTCTTCAGCCAGCTTTTCTGCCCCCTGAAGACTTCCATCACCTCCGATAACAACTACTCCTTCGATGCCTTCTCGTTTTAAATTTTCAACAGCCTGTTTTCTGCCCCCCACAGTTTCAAATTCAGGACACCTGGCTGAATGAAGAATAGTTCCTCCACGCTGGACAATATCAGCAACTGATCCTCTATACATGGTCTCAAAATTTCCTTCAATCATACCACTATAACCATATTTAATCCCTACAACCTCCATATCAAAATAAATCGCAGTCCTTACAACCGATCTAATCGCAGGATTCATACCAGGAGCATCCCCACCGCTGGTCATTACCCCAATCTTCTTACCCATATATTTTCCTCCTTAAAAATGCTCATTTAAAAATTCATAGACCTCTTCTGCTTCACTGGCCAGGCTTTTTATCTGATAGCTATCATCAGAAAGCTTTTCTATTTCAATCATAAAACCATTGGCCAATAACTTTTCTTCTATCTTATCAGCTTCAGTTTTATCATGAGCTACATATACTATCTGCCACATACTATATACCCCTCTCCCTTTTACATTATTTGTTGAGAAGACTTTTTCCAGCTATTCCTGGCTCAGTCATCTCATGGGGATTTAAAATCTGATCCAGTTCTTCTTCAGTCAGTATACCTTCCTCTAAGATAATACTTTTTACAGATTTGTCTTCTTCCAGTGCTCTTTTTGCAATTCTAGAAGCAGCCTCATAACCTACATGAGGATTAATTGCAGTAATAATCCCAACACTATTCTCAACCAGGTTCTTACATCTTTCCACATTAGCTTCAATCCCCTGAATACAGTTTTTATTAAAAGTATCAATGCCATTTTTAAGCATCTCTATTGACTGAAAAAGATTATATATCAGGACAGGCTGCATTACATTTAATTCCAATTGCCCGGCTTCAGCTGCCATAGTCACTGTTGTATCATTACCAATAATCTGAAAAGCCACCTGATTAACAACCTCAGGGATAACTGGATTAACCTTCCCAGGCATTATAGAAGAACCAGGCTGAACTGCTGGCAGATTAATCTCATTAATACCTGTCCTGGGCCCAGAGGATAATAGCCTTAAATCATTGGCAATCTTAGAAAGATTGGTAGCAGCTGTCTTTAAAACAGATGAAACTCCAACTAAGGCATCAACATTCTGAGTAGCATCTACAAGATCTTCAGCCTGCTGAAATTGCCGGCCTGTAATCTCATTTAATACAGAGGTAACATTATTAACATATTCCAGGTCAGCATTTAAACCTGTTCCAATAGCAGTTGCCCCTAAATTTATTATAAGCAAATCATCAATTGTATTTTTAATCCTCTTTTTATCCCTTAATAATGAAGTAGCATAAGCATTAAACTCCTGCCCCAGCCTAATTGGAACTGCATCCTGAAGCTGAGTCCTCCCCATCTTAATTACCTCATTAAACTCTACAGACTTATCTTTAAAGGCCAAACGCAGGTCTTCAATCTTTTCAGATAGCTCTTCTAACATATTTATGACCGCTACCCTTACTGCAGTAGGAATAACATCATTTGTAGACTGTCCCATATTCACATGGTTATTAGGATGAACCACCATATAATCGCCTTTTTCCCCACCGAGTATCTCAGTTGCCCGATTGGCAATTACCTCATTCATATTCATATTAATAGAAGTACCGGCTCCACCCTGAACAGCATCAACAATAAACTGCTCCTTTAAACTTCCTCCAGCCACCTCATCACAGGCCTGAATAATAGCCTCTGCTTTTTCTTCTGAAAGAAGGCCTATCTCTCTATTACTAATAGCTGCTGCCTTTTTAACCTTGGCCAGCGCTCTGACAAGTCGATGATGAATCTTTAAATCAGTAATTTTAAAATTCTCAGCAGCCCTTAATGACTGGATACCATAATATGCATCTACTGGAACTTCCTTTTTACCGATTGAATCTCTTTCTTCTCTTGTTTGCATAACTTATTCCTGCCTCCATTATTTTAGATTACTCATCACTTTTAATCCAGTATTCTTTAGAAAGAACCATAATTCCTTTACTATCGCCAAATTTTTCTATCAATATAACTGGCCTTTTCCCTCGACTGGCTTTTAGCTTTTTCTTCAGACTATTTAAATTACCCTGCTCTTTTCTTGTGAGTTCAATAACTAAAGGTTGAATATTTAAAGGTATCATCCTTGAAACAATAATCTTACCCTCATCAACCTTACCTTCAATCAATAATGGTTTATACTCCTCCAGCATTAGTTGATATTGCTCATAAACATCAGGAAAAGCAATTACTTCCATAGTATCTGACCAGCACTCTAATGTCAAGAATGCCATTCTGTTTTGATTTTTAGTAATATGTTCTTTAACTTCAGTAATATATCCACCAATTATTCCTGTTAAACCATCTTCTAATTTAATATTTATTACCCCTAATTTTTCAAATAACTCTTTATAGGGGTCAAGTGGATGGCCTGAAAGGAAGATCCCCAGATATTCCCTCTCACTTTTTAATCTCTGTTGGTGATCATCTTCTTCAAGATCAGGAAACTTAAAATCTTCATCATAAAACTCTTCTTCCTCATCTACCATATCAAAGAAAGATCTCTGCCCGGCAGCCTTCCTCTCTTTACTGCTGGAATACCTGCTGTAAAGCTCTTCAAGTGAACTAACAATCTGATTCCGATTTTCTTTAAAAGAATCAAAGCCTCCAGCATGAACCAGTGATTCAAGTCCTGACTGTTTAATAGCCGTTAAATCAACCCTCTTCATAAAATCAACTGTCGATTTAAAGAGTCCGCTCTTTCTTTCCTCAATAATAGCTTCAATTGCCTTACTGCCAAGATTTTTAACAGCCTTTAAGCCAAATCTTATCTTCTGATCAGAGACCTTAACAAAATCATGATAACTCTGGTTTACATCAGGTGGAAGCACCTCTAAGCCAATCTCTCTGGCTCCAGAAATATAATCAGCAACCTTACTTAAATTATGCATTACACTACTCAATAATGCAGACATAAACTCTTCTGGATATTTTACCTTAAGATAGGCAGTCTGATAAGCCAAAAGGGCATAAGCAGCACTGTGAGACTTATTAAAGCCATACCCAGAGAAATATTCCATCTGATCAAAAATTTCATTGGCAACATCTTCTGAAAGTCCATTTCCACTGGCACCTTCAATAAATTTCTGCCTCTCATTGGCAACTAATTCTTCTTTTTTCTTACCCATTCCCCTTCTTAAGATATCAGCCTCTCCCATACTGAAGCCACCAATCTTACTGGCAATCTCCATAACCTGTTCCTGATAAAGAATCAGGCCATAAGTATCCTCCAGGATCGGCTCAAGGTCAGGATGTAAGTATTCAGGCTCCTTTTTACCATGACGACAATCTATATAATCATCGACTAGATTACTGCCTAAGGGCCCAGGTCTTCCTAGAGCCAGCAGTGCTATTATATCAGCAAATCTATTCGGTTTTAATTTGCTATTAAGATTCTGAAATAAATAAGATTCCATCTGAAAGACTCCAGCAGTCTTTCCTTCACTTAATAATTTGTAAACATCCTGGTCATCAAGCCTGACATTATCAATATCAAGCTTTTTACCATAGCTATCTTCAATCGCCTTCAATGTATCCCTAATAACAGATAAATTTCTTAAACCAAGAAAATCCATCTTTAAAAGGCCTAATGCCTCAACCTCTTCCATCGGCAACTGAGTAATCCTAACGCCATCCTGCAGCTGTAGAGGAATCTTTTCTACTAGGGGGTCAGCCCCAATAATAACCCCGGCTGCATGGGTGGAAATATGTCTCGGCATCCCTTCAACTTTTTCTGCAAACTCAAGTAATCTGGAAATCTCCTCACTATCACTGGCCATTTTAGCCAGCTTATCATTCTCTTTAAAAGCCTCTTCCAGAGTAATCCCAGGTCTGGTCGGAATATTTTTAGCAACATTATCGACTCTGCCATAGGAAATATCTAAAGCCCTGCCAACATCTCTAACAGCAGCTCTGGCCGCCATCGTTCCAAAAGTTCCTATCTGGGCAACCCTGCTGGCACCATATTTATCCTTAACATATTCAATAATTTCATCCCGTCTATCATCAAAATCAATATCTATATCAGGTAAACTTACCCGTTCTGGATTTAAAAACCGCTCAAATATCAGACCATATTTCAATGGATTAATTCTGGTTATATTTAATAGATAAGAAACAAAACTCCCGGCAGCCGAACCTCTCCCAGGCCCAACTCTAATATCTCTTCGCTCAGCCTCATTTATAAAATCATAAACTATTAAAAAGTAAGCTGCATACCCCATATCACAGATTATATCCAGCTCATATTCAAGCCTTGCTTTTGCCTCCTGATCATCAGGCATCTTCTTTTCTAGCGCTTCATAACATAATTTTCTAAGTAATTCCTCAGAAGATAAGCCCTCATATTGCTCAGGTCTTGGATAAGTCGGAAGATAAAATTGCCCAAACTCCAGGTCAAGGTTGCAGCGGTCGGCTATCCTGACAGTATTCTCCATCGCCTCAGTAATCTGGCCAAACTTCTTTCCCATCTCCTCAGTAGATTTAAAATAAAACTCCTCATTAGGAAACTTCATTCTATCTTCTTCAGCAACTGTCTTTCCAGTCTGTAAGGCCAGCAGCAGATCATGGAGCTCAGCATCATCTTTATCAAGATAATGTGAGTCATTGGCAGCGATCAAAGGAATATTTTCTTTTTTACTAATCTCTAATAACTTTTGATTAACCTTTTTCTGCTCCCCTAATCCATGATCCTGAAGCTCTAAATAAAAATTATTTTTACCAAAAATCTGCTGATATTCTCTGGCTAGCTCCCCTGGATTTTTACTGCCTTCACTTAAAATAGCCTGAGCTATCTCACCCTGCAAACAGGCAGAGGAAGCTACAATACCATTAGAATATTCTGCCAGCAAATCTTTATCAACTCTAGGCTTATAATAAAAACCCTCCAGATGAGCCTGGGAAACAACTTTGATTAAATTATGATAGCCCTCCTTATTAGAGGCCAGCAATATCAGATGATAATTCTTCTGGCTTTCCCTTGCCTTCATACTACCAGGGGCAACATATACCTCACAGCCAATTATCGGCTTTATCCCTGCCTCTCTGGCCTTCCTGTAAAATTTAATCATCCCATAAAGATTGCCATGATCAGTTATAGCACAGGCTTTCTGGCCATGTTCCTGAGTCTTCCTGATCAGATCATCAAGCCTGATTGCTCCATCAAGCAGACTATATTCAGTATGATTATGTAGATGGACAAAATCCTTCATAGGCTATATCCTCTCTATAATAAAATTAAATATCAAGTAAAAATAAAATTAAATCTCGAATTAAATGTTAAGCTTTATACTTTGTTTTTATCCCTTATTATGTTATAATATACTAGGATTGAATTTAAATCCAGGAGGTGAAGTTTAAATGGATAAAGAAAAAGTACAGGATGTATTAAATCAAATAAGACCTGGTCTTCAGGCTGACGGCGGTGATGTCGAACTAGTTGCCGTTGAAGATGACGGCACAGTCAAAGTTAGATTAACAGGTGCCTGCGCAGGTTGCCCAATGTCCACAATGACTTTAAAAAATGGCATTGAGAGAGCCTTAAAAGATCATATACCAGAAGTAAAAGAAGTAGTACAGGCATAAATTAAATAAAATAGAGTAGGACCAGCCCCAGCCGGGGCTGTTTTTTGTTTTATCTACCTACTCTTCATCTTCTTCAAGATCCAGGCCGATCTCTAAATCACCAAAAAGTATATCTTCGATATCATTCACCATTGTACTAAACCTGGCTCTGGCCTCTAAATACTTCTTGACATGATTATTCATCTGCACCAGGTTCTGCAATTCTTCAAGCCTATTTTGATCTTCCTCCGGAACTTCCTTATCCTGAGATTCTAAATAATTTATCTTCCAGGCTAAATTCTGATATTCCTTTAAGATATCAATACTTTTCTCTTTCTGCTTAATCTTTTCCCTGGCTTCCTGGAAATTCATGTATTCATCAGACTCTTTAATAGCCTTAGCCAACCTGTGACTCAAACTATAAACTGACATCAAATCACCTGCCTTTATTGATATTTTTTTATAAACCTAATATCTTTTAAGCCATTATCAATCTCAGCAATGGCAGCACTATAATATTTCATCCGCTTGCGAGAAGTCGGGGAGCCTGGATTAATAATATCCTGGCCATTAATTTTTTCATGAAAAGCATCATGAGTATGGCCAAAAATTATAATATCAGCATCAGGAAACATATACTGAAGCCCATTAACCTTTTCCCCTCTAACTTTATGGCCGTGGGTCATTGCAATATCAGTCCCTGCTAAATTTAATTCTCTGCTAATCGGCAGATCACTAATCCTATAAGAATCACAATTACCCTGAACTGCCTTAACAGGAGCAATCTGCTCTAATTCTTTAAAAGTCTCCACAGTAGTTACATCTCCAGCATGAAGAATAAGTTCACAATCTTTAAGCTCATCAAACAACCATCCAGGTAGCTTTCTAGCCCTATCAGGCACATGAGTATCAGATATAATACCTACTTGCATATTACTCACCTCAGCTATTTGAAGAAATAAGACCCGGACGAGCAAGACTGCTTAATCCGGGTCATAAATATTTTATGATGCTTTCTCGTCACTACTTGACTTATCAATTTTATCAGCTTTATCAGTTTTATCAATTTTATGGTCAGTACAATAAAAACCAGAACCTTTAAAACGAATACCTGGTGCTCCAATAATTCTTTTTACTTCCCCGGAGCAATCAGGGCATTCTTTTAAAGCCTCATCTTTAATACTCTGGAGTTTCTCAAACCTTCCGCACTTTTCACATTCGTATAAATAAGTTGGCATATTCCTTCACTCCTAAATTAATTTATATAATTAAATTTATATAGTTAACTCTATTTATAATAAATATATAGTTATCCCTATTTATAATTTATAATACAAAATCATCTATTTGTCAAGAGCTGTTACTCTTTGAATCAATAATATTACTCCTGTAACCCCAGTAATTATAAGCCATTACAAGGAAATAGCCTAATAAAAATCCCCAGTTATTATTCATCAGAAAATATATAATACCTGCAGAAAAAGTAATAATTATTACCCCGAGTACAATAATATCAGAAAATTTAACCTTA
>SLSL01000103.1 GCA_007130465.1 Halanaerobiaceae bacterium
AGTATGCCAATGAAAGAGTAGATTATCTTTTAGAAGAAGCCCGTCGTGAAATGGATCTAGAAGCCCGGAAGGAATATTACTATGAATTCCAGGAAATTCTTGCTGAAGAACAGCCATATTTATTCGGTTACTTTGCAGATCAGATCAATGTAGTCGAAAATAGATATCAGGGCTGGGTTCCAACACCACAGCGTGAAGGTATCTTCTTATCACTTAAGAATGTCTGGATAGAAGACTAAATCTATAAAGTAATCAAAAATATAAGTCCGCAGGGTATTAAACAAACCCTGCGGATTATAAATAATTGCATTTATAATAATTTTAATTATCTGTATTAACGAGGTGAGCAAATTGTCTAAATATATATTACGTAGATTGATGATAACAATCCCAATCTTAATTGGGATTTCTATAATTTTATTCACATTAATGAACCTGGCACCAGGAGGTCCAGAAGCAGTTCTTATGGGAGATGATATTTCCGCAGAAGCTGCAGCCAGAATCAGAACAAATCTTGGGCTAGATCAACCGCTGCCAGTTCAATATATGCGCTGGTTTAGCTCTACAATAAGAGGAGATCTGGGTAATTCATTTAGAACAGGAGAGCCAGTTCTGTCTGCTCTTGCCGACAGGTTACCAAACACCCTTATCTTAACATTATCAGCATTTATGTTATCGCTTATAATTGCAATTCCTATTGGAATTTTATCTGCTGCTAAGCAGTATTCCCTTATCGATAAAGTGGCCACATTTGTTTCATTTATCGGTATCTCATTTCCGTCTTTCTGGCTCGGGATAGTCTTAATCCTTATCTTTGCATTTCAATTCAGGCTATTTCCTGCTTCAGGTATGGCCACTTATGGTATGGAAGGGGATATACTCAATCGCCTTCACCATTTAGTTTTACCAGCCTTTACCCTGGGAGCAGTTAGGATTGCAACATTTATGCGTTTTACCCGTTCAGGTATGCTAGAAGTCTTAAGCCAGGATTATATCAGAACCGCCAGAGCAAAAGGTTTAGGAGAAAGAGTTGTAATCTATAAGCATGCCTTCAGAAATGCTTTAATATCAATCACAACAGTTATAGGGCTTACCATTCCAGCATTAATTGGTGGTTCAGTTCTTACAGAGACAATCTTTGCCTGGCCAGGACTCGGTAGAATGGCAGTAAATGCAGTTTTTCAGAGAGATTATCCAGTAATAATGGGAGTAAATATGGTTGTTGCAATTGTGACTGTTATGGCCAATCTTGGTGTAGATATCATCTATACGTTCATAGATCCCAAGATCACATATAATTAGAGGTGAATTCAATGAAAGATATAAAATTAGAAAAAGTTGAAAGGAAACCAACCAGCCAACTCCAGGATGTCTGGAAGAGGTTCCGTCGAAATAAAATGGCTCTATTTGGTGGAATGGTTGTAGTTGGACTAATTTTAGTTGCAATCTTTGCTCCATACATAGCTACTCATAATTATTCCAGTCAGAACCTGACAAACCGGTTATCAGCTCCTAGCTCAGAACATTTCTTTGGGACTGATGGTTATGGTCGAGATGTATTTAGCAGGGTAGTCTGGGGCTCAAGAGTTTCATTACAGATAGGTTTTGGAGCGGCAGGTATTGCCCTTTTGATTGGAATAATTCTTGGAGCTATCGCCGGCTATTATGGTGGTTGGGTAGATAACCTAATAATGCGGTTTACTGATATTGTCATGAGTATACCAGCACTATTTTTAGCATTAACAATTATTTCTCTATTTGGTGCAAGTCTGGTTAATACAATGATTGTTATCGGTATTATTTACTGGACTAGAACCTGTAGAATAGTAAGAGGAGAATTTTTAAGCTTAAGAAACAAAGAATTTTCAGAAGCAGCATTGGCCATCGGCTCTGGCGATGCTAGAATAATATTCCGCCATCTCCTGCCAAATGCAATGGCTCCAATAATAGTCCAGGGGACCCTCTTCATAGCCCAGGTCATTTTAATAGAATCAGGCCTTAGTTTTTTAGGACTCGGAGCCCAGCCTCCAGTACCTAGCTGGGGAAATATGTTAACAGAAGGCTATAAATTTCTCTCAATAGCCTGGTGGATAGCAACCTTCCCGGGCCTGGCCATTCTTGTAATGGTCTTATTCTTTAACCTGCTGGGAGACGGATTAAGAGACGCTCTCGACCCAAAACAAAAAATAGCTTAAACTAAATAATTCAAATAAAAAGACCTGGCTGATTAACCGAAGCCAGGTTTTAAATTTATCTTAAAAACTTAAAGGAAAAATCAGGCCCATCCATAAATATAATTATAAGGAGATGAGAAATATGATAAACCCCCTAAAGCGTAATTTTCTGGTTAAGGTAATAGTTCTGATATTTTTTCTTAGTTGCCTTATAACATTTAACTCAGCTCAGGCATTTGAACTGGAGGATAAGGTAACTACTTACACGCTGGATAATGGACTTGAAGTAATTATGGTGGAGAATGGAGCAGCACCTATTGTTCATTTCAGACTTATGTTTGATGTTGGTGGTGTAGATGAACCAGAAGGTCTTGGCGGTATTGCCCATATGGTAGAACATATGGCTTTTAAAGGAACTACTTCTTTAGGCACAGATGACTGGAGTAAAGAAGAGGAACTTTTAGAAAAATTAGATCAAGCCGCTGAAGCATATTTCCAGGCTCAAGCAGATGACCTCTCTGAGCAAGAATTAGAGCAATTAGAAGATGAATTTCAGGCTGCCCAGGCTCAGGTTCAGGAAGTTGCTGAGCCAAATTCATTAATGAATTTATTTGATGGTCATGGTGCCCGCAATTATAATGCTAAAACCGGTTATGACTATACTTCATATCACCTGACACTTCCCTCTAATCGACTTGAACTTTTTGCCCGGGTTAAAGCCGATGTTATAGATAATGCAGTTTTTCGTTATTTTTATGAAGAAGTTGATGTAGTTAAGGAAGAAAGGCGTCAGCGCAATGAAGATGAACCTACAGGATTTCTGCAGGAATATTTTCTCGATGAAGCATTTACAGAGCATTTTTATGGTCGACCATTGATTGGTAGTATGGAAGAGATAGAGAACTATCGCCGCCAGGTAGCCCTGGATTTTTGGGATGCTCATTATCATCCAAATCGGGCAGTTTTAGTAATGGCTGGAGATCTTAATCCATCAGAGGATATAGAAATAATCAAGGAATATTTTTCTGAAATATCTGCAGGTCCTGTTGAAAAAACAGAAATACCTGAAGAACCAGAACAGACCGAAGAAAGGAGGCGTCAAATAACCTTTGATGCTGAGCCCCAGATGTTTATAGGATTCCATAAACCGACCTATCCTGAGCCTGATGCTTATGTTCTTGATGCCGTAAGTGCAGTATTGGGGAGCGGCAGAACTTCAAGGCTACATCGCAGGCTGATTACAGAAGAAGAAGTAGCTGTAAGCGTAAATACGTATTCCTCTATTCCAGGCAACCGATACTCCAATCTTTTTGCCATTCATGTGGTTACCAGGGATCCATATACACCTGAAGATGTTGAAGAAATTATCTATGAAGAGATTGAAAAATTAAAAGAAGAGCAGATCAGCCAATGGGAATTAGAAAAGGTTAGAAATCAGGTTAGAGCAAGTTATATTCGAAATCTGGATTCAACTGAAGGGTTGGCATCACAATTGGCATATTATCAACTTTTTCTTGACGGTTGGGAGAATATAACCAAATATCCTGATAAAATAGTAGATGTTACAGCAGAAGAGCTTCAAATGGCTGTTCAGAATTATTTAGTTGAAGATAACCGGACAGTAGCTATCTTAAAAGCTGAATTTGGAGGTGAGTAAGTTATGAAAAAAGTCTATATTACATGTATAATAGCTATTTTAATTGTTACCCTTTCAATATCTGCATCAACTCAGACCCCTTCAGATTGGGAACATCCTGATGAGATGGAGTTTGCTGATCTTGAAGTAGAAGCCAGGGAAGCAGATAAATATACACTGGAGAATGGCTTAACAGTATATTTAATGGAAGACAGTTCTCTTCCATTAATTAAAGGAAGAGCGCTAATAGATGCTGGAGGAATATATGTTAGCGAGGATAAAGTAGGGTTGGCTGAACTAACAGCCAGGATGCTTCGAGCCGGTGGTACCAATGGTATTCATCCTGATAAGATAGACGAAGATATAGAATATCTGGCTGCTTCACTTGAGTTTAATGCTCAACCTATGCGGGCTTTAGCTTCTATTTCAACTTTGAGCGAACATAAAGAAGATATGCTGAATCTTTTTAATGATATTCTAAGAAAGCCAGACTTCTTATCTGAAAGAATAGAATTAGAAAAAGAAAAAATAAAAGAATCTATCCGTCGCCGGGATGATAATCCAGTTCAACTTGCTTCTCAGGAATTTCTTAAAAAAATGGCAACTGGCCATCCTATTGGTTGGTTTCCAACTTTAGAAAGCATAGATAGTATAACTAGAGATGATATTGTTGCTTTTCATGAAAACTATTACCAACCTCAGAATATTCGCCTGGCATTATCCGGTAACTTTGATACTGAGGAAATTCTGGATCTATTAGAAAAAACTTTAGGCACCTGGGAACCAGAAGATGTTGAATATCCTGAGATACCTGATTTTGATCCAGAGCCTGAACCAAAAATATATCATGTTCAGCAGCCAATTCAACAGAGTATAATTTTTATAGGCCATCCAGCTATTACTTTTGATAGCGAGGAATTTGCGCCGCTAAATTTTGCAAATCGTGTCCTGGGTGCTGGAGGAGATAACCGTCTTTTCAGAGAACTCAGGAGCAGACGTGGATTAGCTTATGCAGTAGGAAGCCAACTTACTCAGAGCTTTGAATATCCTGGCTTCTTTTTTACCTATGCAATTACAGGTGCCCAAAACACCGGCCAGGCTATTGAACTTATGATAGATGAGATTGAAAAGATAAGGGAAGAACCGATAACTGAAGAAGAACTGCGGGATAATCGGGAGGCTATCCTTAATCGAGCTGTTTATAGATATACATCAGCTGCCGAGATAACCTTTCGCCAGGCCCAGGTAGATTTTCTTAATATCGAACCAGATTACTATGAAAGATATATAGAGCAGATTCAGTCTCTAGATGAAGATAGAATTCTTACTTCAGCCAAACAGGAATTTAGACCAGATGATGCTATCATTATGGTTGTAGGTAATCGTGCTAGCTTTGATAGAGATTTAGAAGAATTTGGTACTGTTGAAGAGATACAATTGCAGTTTTAAATAATATCCACAAACTGCTCAAGTTAAGGTGATAATCTTTGCAGCTTAAACCAGGAGATAAAACCTTAATCGCAATGATAATAACGATAATCTTAAGCTATTTAACCTGGTATAACTTTTCAGCAATCATTACAACTTCATATATGGGTCATATGTGGGAGTTATATGGATTTTGGGGTTGGATAGGCTTTTTCATGGTCACCGCCATTTCAACAACAGTATTCGGATATATCCTGAAAATATACAATCAGGATATAAATAATATCACTTTTGCCTCAAACTGGGGACTGTCATTTCTAGCATTAGGATTAGGTGCCATTTTAGCTCCACTTGTAGCCTTTATCTTACGGAAAACTTCCCAATCAGATTTAATGGCTAACGGTAATAAATAAAATAATTTCAATCTAATTTCTTTATAATCCTCCTCAAATACAGCATCTAACCCTGTATTCAGAGGGGGTTTTTACTAATTCACCATAGACTGAAAATTATTAAATAAAAAAATTTTGTTATTAATTTTGGTTTTATGAAGGATTTTTATAATTTAAGTAGAATACTTATAATATAGGGGAGTGAAACTATTGCCTAAGAATTTTAAAGTCAAGTTAGGTCTTGAGGTTTTATTAGAAGATACTAGCTTTTATGCTGGATCAAAAGTTGGACTTCTAACTAACCATACCGGCCTGACTAATAATCTAAAACAGAATATTGATCTTATCCAGGCCAGTAAAGATCTAAGTCTGAAAAGACTCTTTTCCCCTGAACATGGGATTAGAGGACAGGCAGGTGCTGAAGAAAATATCGGTGACATGGTCGATCCTATCAGTGGATTACCAGTAGTCTCACTCTTTGGCGAAAGAAAGAAGCCCCCAGTAGAAATGCTTAAAGATCTTGATATCTTATTTTATGATATTCAAGATCTTGGTCTCAGGTATTATACCTACAGCTCAACATTGCTTTTAGCAATAGAAAGTTGTTATCAGGCAGATACTAAATTAATAGTACTTGATAGACCTAATCCTCTTGGGAGTCAGATTTCAGGCAATATCGGTAGCAATAATTATAGCTCATTTATTGGACCAGATAACCTTCCCTATTGCTATGGATTGACCTCAGGAGAACTCGCTCTCTGGTATCAAAAGTATTATTTAAATCAGGCAGATGTTGAAGTTATTCCATCAGAAGGTTATAGTGGCAAGCCATATAGCAGTGATGATTATCGCTGGGTTCCAACCTCACCGGCAATACCATCAGCCAGGATTGCCCAGCTATATCCATATACATGTCATTTAGATAGTGTAGGCCTTGATAATGGAGTCGGAACAGCTAATCCCTTCGAATACTTTGGGGCTCCCTGGCTCAATCCAGTTAAACTTATAGAAAAGCTAGAAACTTATGAACTAAAAGGTTTAAACTGGAGGCCAGTTTATTATAGAAAAGCGAGTAAAGGATTTGAAAGTTCTGAGATGCAGGGATTACATCTTTATCTCGATAATCCAGAATCAGCATCAGTCGAGGGTTTCAATTTGGCAATACTAGAGATTATTTTTAAAGACTATCCAGAAAAAGTTAATTGGAAAATCTGGTCAGAAAAAGAAGACTATTTTTTCGATTACTTTATGAAGACAGCCGAGGTCAGAAAAGACTTACTTGCAGGCAGATCTGTCGAAGAGATCCTATTGGAATGGTCTGAAGAAAGAAAAGATTTTACAGAAGAAGTTGAGAAGATTAGACTTTATTAAAAAAACAGGAGGTTATTTAATGAAAAAGATTATTGGTATTTCAATGGTATTAGTACTTGCTTTCGTTTTATTGACATCTACAACTATGCTTGCTGAAGACGTTAATCGGGGCGGAATAATTGAAAAGACAGCTAATGTTCAGGGAGTTATCGTTCAGAATTATAATCCATTCTCACCAAATGCACTCCATAACACCTATGGTGGCTTCTATGAAACTTTAATACTTGCCAACACCCATTTAGGAGAGATTGAACCATGGTTGGCCCATAATCATTACTGGGAAGACGATCTCACAACTCTAGTTTTTGAACTAGAAGAAAATGTCTATTGGAATGATGGAGAGAAATTTACAGCTGATGATGTAGTCTTCACTCTTGGCCTTGGCCAGGAACATGCAGAGATTAGTCAGGCTGGCATCTGGGATTCAGGCCTCCTTGAAGTCAATGCCAGAGATGATTATACAGTTGAATTTGTTTTTGATCAGGTAAATACAACAGTAATGCCCAGCTTCGGGAGTATTTATATGGTTCCTGAGCATATCTGGGCTGATATCGATAACCCATCAAGCTGGGACGGCAATGAAGATCCTGTTGGAACTGGACCATTCATCCATGATGAAGGTAGCTTTACTGAAATGTCATATAGAATGGTTAGCAACCCTAATTACTGGCAGCTCGGAGAAGATGGAGAACCTCTTCCATATAT
>SLSL01000269.1 GCA_007130465.1 Halanaerobiaceae bacterium
AAAAGAACTAACAGTTAAAGATATCGACAGCCAACAGTAAAACCAGAAGTCCCCCTGCCCCCAGGGGGACTTTTAAATATTACAACTCAAATATTTCAAAATCGTCGTCTAAAATCTCAAAGTTATCAATTAACCCTGAGCTAAGGTGAACCTCTTTATCATCTGTTACAAATATTATCTCAAAATCATCTATGCTCTCAGCTAACTCAAGCCCATCTTCAAGACCAAGCACAAAGATTCCAGTAGATAAAGCATCTGCCATCACAGGATTATTAGCAACTATCGTTGTACTGGCAATCCCATTGTCAACTGATAGACCAGTAAAAGGACTTAATATATGATGATAAAATTCACCATCTTCTTCAAAGTACCGCTCATAATCTCCAGATGTTGCAATAGCAAGGCGATTATCATAATAATCTGTATCAGCAACAACAAGCCCCATCAACTCCCCCCGATCAGACCTGGGGTTCTGCACTCCGATCCTCCAGGGAGTTCCATCAGGCTTATCACCTAAAAGCACAATATTGCCACCTAAATTAACAAAAGCTGTCTCAATTCCTTCTTCCACCAAATGATTGGTAGCAAGTTCACCAGCATAACCCTTGGCAATCGCTCCTAAATCAATCATCATCTCACTCTGATTAAACTCTACAGTCTGATTATCACTATCTAAGACAACATCCTCATAATTTACCAGAGGTAACGTAGCTTCAATTTCATCCTCACCTGGAACAGAGGGGCCATTCTCACTACCCCAGCCCCACAATTTAATTAAGGCTCCAATAGATGGATCAAAAGCTCCTCCACTTAACTCAGCATACTCCAGAGCACTATCTAAAATTGTATAGGTATGGTCTTCAATCTCCACCGGTCCCTGGCCTGCTTCCCGATTAATCCTCGAAACATTACTATCTTCATCATAAATATTAAATAATTTATCAATTTCACTAACTCTTTCAAAAGCACCATCAACTGCTTCTTCTCCACCAGGACCAAAAATTCTAATCGTATTAATTGTATCCAGCATCATCTTTGTATCCTGATATTCTTCAACCTCTGTATTTGCCACATTGGGTTCTTCTTCCTGATTCTGCATAAAGAAACCAAAGACAAGAATCCCAATAATTATAACTACCGAAATCCCGGTTAAATATTTATTATTCATTATATTCCTCCTGTAACAATTCTATACCAAAACTTTCCGCAAGTAAAATAATTTCAATTTATAATATAGCTTTTCTATCAGACCAGGTTCTAAAACCTCTTCAGGGCAAGCAAGAAAATAAACCCTATTATCTGAAGGCCTGCCCTCAGTTAAATAATTGGCCTTATAAAAAAATACTGAGCCAAACCCTGCTTTTTCAAGAGATTCCACAATTCTATAAGGGTTATAGCCCTTTTCAACATGGGTCTCTTCATAATAGCCATTATCATTTCGCTTCTGAATAAGCAGCCTAACTGTCCAAATAGCCTCTTCAGAGTCGACAATATCCTGCCAGTAACAGAGGAAATCATCTTCCTGAAAAGTAGTAGTACCAGGTTTCATTCCTGCCAGCCTCTCTTCAGTGTTAAGATCAAAGATAAAAACCCCTGACTTATCAAGTATCTCATAAACATCAGCAAAAACTTTCTCTAACTTCTCTAACTCAAGCAGATAATTTAAACTATCAAAGACAGAATAGACCAGTTGATATTGCTTATTTCTGGGTATCTCCAAGAAATCCCGATGATAAAAATCAGGTTCAATCTCAAAATTTTTTACTTTCTTCTCAGCTTCATCCAGCATATCCTGAGAACCATCTAAACCATCAACCTGAATTCCATCACCAAGAAACCGGACCATCATATTTCCTGTTCCACAGCCAAGTTCCAGCGTCCTCTCAGGTAGCCCAATCCCATGGAATTCCAGGAGCAACTTAATATATTCATACCAGAAGTCATAGGGAACAGCAGACATAACCTGATCATAAATGCTGGCAAAAGAACGCTGATAACTTTTATTATCTGTAGACATCAAATCTACCCCTTATATCAATTAAATAACATTATCAATAAAACCTATAACCTGTTTCCGACCAGTTCCTTCTTTAGCTGAAGTATAAACAATCTTGTCAGTTTCAACACCTAATTGCTCAGGCAATTTCTTTTTCTGTTTGACTAAATCCTTATTCTTCAATTTATCGACCTTGGTAGCAGCTATAATATATTCAATATCTGTAGCCTTCAACCAGTCAATCATCATCAGATCCTCATCAGAAGGTTTATGCCTGGCATCAACAATCTGTACCACGCCTTTTAAGTTCTTCCGATAATGAAGATAATGATCTATCAGTTCATTCCAACTGGCTTTAATCTTCTGAGGCACTTTGGCATAACCATAACCTGGCAGATCAACCAGACAATAGCGATCACCGATATTAAAAAAGTTAATAGACCTGGTCCTGCCTGGAGTAGAACTGGTTCTGGCCACCTTTTTTCTGCCAAGCACCATATTTATTAATGATGATTTCCCAACATTAGATCTCCCGGAAAAAGCAACCTCAGGAAACTGATGATTCGGATATCCATCTGTCGAAAAAGCACTTGTTATAAAATCCACTTTACTTTCCATAATAATCCTCCCCGTCCTAAACTAAAATAAAAAAGAGATAATACAGCCAGGTCTCCCCTTAATGCATTATCCCCTCTTTCTGTCTTTATTTAAGCAGTCTCTTCCCGATTTGAATCATGTCGGATTAATTTAGGAGTCTCGCCTTTATTAACGACATCCTCAGTGATTATACATTTAACCACATCTGGATCTGAAGGAAGATCATACATTATATCAAGAATAGCATTCTCTACAACAGAGCGCAATCCTCTAGCTCCTGTTCCCCGCGAAAGGGACTTATTACCGATAGCCTTTAAGGCACCTTCAGTAAATTCAAGCTCAACATCATCCATCTCAAAGAACTTCTGATATTGTTTTACTAAAGCATTTCTCGGTTCAGTTAAGATTCTAACAAGATCCTCTTCATCCAGTTGATTTAAAGTAACCTGGATCGGCATTCTACCAATAAATTCAGGTATTAAGCCATACTGTAAAAGATCCTGTGGTTCAATCTCTTTTAAGATTTCACCAATATTCTCTTTCTCATCCTGAGTCTTAATATCAGCACCAAAGCCAATATTCTTCTCAGAAAGACGCTTCTTAATCATATCTTCAAGGCCATCAAAAGCTCCACCGGCAATAAAGAGTATATTAGAAGTATCTATCTGGATAAACTCCTGATGAGGATGCTTTCTGCCACCCTGAGGTGGCACAGAAGCAGTTGTTCCTTCTAAAATCTTTAATAATGCCTGCTGAACCCCTTCACCAGAAACATCTCTGGTAATAGAAGGATTTTCAGATTTCCTGGCAATCTTATCTATCTCATCAACATAGATAATACCTTTTTCAGCCTTCTCAATATCATAATCAGCTGCCTGAATTAATTTAAGCAGAATATTCTCAACATCTTCACCGACATAACCTGCCTCTGTTAAAGAGGTGGCATCAGTAATAGCAAAAGGCACATCTAAAATCCTGGCCAGAGTCTGAGCTAGCAGTGTCTTACCACAGCCAGTCGGACCGACCATCATAATATTACTCTTCTGCAATTCAACATCATCAATCTTCATATCTGAATTAACTCTCTTGTAATGATTATAAACTGCAACTGATAAAGATTTCTTAGCCCTTTCCTGACCAATAACATACTGATCAAGAATATCCTTGATTTCAATTGGCTTTGGAACTCTATCAAGGGCAAAATCTTTATCCTCATGTAATTCTTCTTCAATTATTTCATTACAGAGTTCTATACATTCATCACAGATATATACACCAGGACCTGCCACAAGTTTTTTAACCTGCTCCTGGGATTTACCGCAAAAAGAACACTTTAATTGTCCCTTTTCATCTCCAAATTTAAACATTTAATCACCTCATTTGAGGAACTTATTTCTCTTGCAATTCATTCCTCGTTATAACTTCATCAATAATTCCATAATCCATCGCATCTTCAGCCGACATAAAGAAGTCTTTTTCAATATCCTGGCTAATTTTTTCTTCTGTCTGTCCAGTATGCTTGCTCATAATCTCATTTAATATATCTTTTAAATCCAGCAATTCTTTAATATGAACCTCAGCGTCACTTGCCTTACCCTGAGCACCGCCCATTGGTTGGTGGATCATAATTCTACTGTAAGGAAGGGAATAACGCTTATTTTTTGCACCTGCAGCCAGCAGTAACGCACCTGCACTTGCAGCCTGACCCATACAAATAGTAACAACATCAGGTTTTATATACTGCATAGTATCATATACCGCTAAAGCAGCTGTAACGCTTCCTCCTGGACTGTTAATATAAAGATAAATATCTTTATCAGGATTTTCAGCCTCAAGAAAGAGCATCTGAGCGATTATTACATTTGCCATGTTATCTTCAACGACTGAACCAAGAAAGATAATTCTATCCTTCAATAACCTTGAATAAATATCATAGGATCTCTCTCCACGGTTAGTCTGTTCAACTACCATTGGAATTAAACTCATCAACATACCTCCTAACACTAAGAAATAATTTCCTGTCTATACTTCTATTCTAATTGTTTTCGATTAAGAAATCAATAGTCTTTTCCATTTTTAATCCATCTCTTAAAGATTCTAGCTGGCCCTGCATCTGCATAAATGCCTTAACCTGCTCGAAATCCTGGTCATTAGCTTCAGCAATTTCTTCTAGTTTCTCATCAATTTCTTCATCAGAAACTTCAATCCCTTCTTCTTCAGCAATAGCTTCAAGAACCAGATTATTCTTAGCCCTATCTGCAGCCTGCTCGCGATTCTCTTCTCTCCATTCCTCCTGGGAACTGCCCATATACTTAAAATAATCTTCCATATTAATTCCCTGTTGCTGGAGATTTTGAGCCATCTGCTGCATCATCTGGTCAAGCTCATTTTGAATTAACTGTTCAGACACTTCAACTTTAGCTGCTTCAGAAACCTTTCCAATTATCTCATTTTCAAGATTCCGTGCTGCCTGATTATCCCTCTGTTCCTGCAATCTATTTTCAATATCTTCTTTATACTCATCAAGGGTATCAAAATCACTAACATCCTTGGCAAATTCATCATCTAATTCAGGAAGTTCCTTAATCTTTATCTCTTTAATAGTAACCTCAAAAACAGCATCCTGACCGGCTAAATCTTCAGCCTGATACTCTTCAGGGAAAGTCACCTCTACTTCATAAGGTTCATCACTAACTTCTTTACCAATTAATTGTTCTTCAAAACCAGGAATAAACTGGCCTGAACCAATTTCTAAGGTAAATTCTTCAGCAGAACCCCCTGGAAATGATTCACCATTAACAAAACCTTCAAAATCAATAATTACATGATCGCCCTCCTGAACTTCATTACGATCTACACTCACTAACTGACTCTGTTCTTCCTGCTGTTTATTAAGGACAGCCATAATATCTTCTTCAGTTACATCAACATCTTCTCTCTCAACATCATAACCGGTATACTCACCTAATTCAACTTCCGGCTTAACCTCTACAACAGCAGTAAATGTTGCCGGTTCATCTTCGGCAATATAAAAATCTTCAAATTCAGGTTCAGAAATCGGTTCAATATCAGTTTCTTCAAGTGCCTTCTGATAATTTGCTGGAACTAAAATATCTAAAGCATCTTTATGGAGGACTTCCTTTCCATAATTGGCTTCTAAAACCTTTCTAGGTACCTTGCCCTTTCTGAAACCAGGTAGGGAAACATCTTTTCTAACTTTTTTATAAGCCTGTTCCAGGGCCTCATTGACCTCATCTATATCAACCTCAACATCCAGTCTTACTTTATTATCTTCCAGTCTTTCCTGTTTTACTTTCATTTGAATAATCCCCCTTAATAGCTTTAATAATGCTTAAAAATTCCAAAGCAGATCTATATTTTAACAATACCCCGAATTGGCAAAGGCCAAAACGGGGTCATTTAAGATCATTATTATTAAAAAAATGGTGCGGAAGGTGGGACTCGAACCCACACAGGCTAAGCCCACTAGATCCTAAATCTAGCGCGTCTGCCAATTCCGCCACTTCCGCAAAAAATTTACAAACATAATTCCTCAAACCATAATAATACTAGCATAATAAAGAGCTGTTGTCAAGCATTAGTAAATAAAAAATTCCTTATTGACTTATTGTTTAAAGATGATATACTTAAACTGCAAACAAAAATAAAAAAGGGGAGTCTCACTGGAGGCTGAGAGGATGCTAATGTCATCGACCCTCATTACCTGATCCTGATAATGCAGGCGAAGGGAAAAAAATATACATTATCCTCCAGCAGTATTTCCAGGCACTTCCTAAAATACTTTAGGAGGTATTTTTTATGCAAAACGAAAAATTAAGAATCATGACAGAAATTGCAATGGCAGTAGCATTATCGACAGTATTATCGTTCTTAAGACTCTGGCGGATGCCCATGGGCGGCTCAGTCAATTTAGAAATGCTACCGATTCTTTTTGTAGCTTTCCGTCATGGTGGCCCAGCAGGAATTGTCACCGGTTTACTCCATGGAACTGTTCAATTAATTGCTGGGGCCTATGTTGTTCATCCAGCTCAATTTTTACTGGATTATCCAATAGCTTACGGTCTTTTAGGCATTGCAGGATTTTTCCCGATTTTTGCAAAAGACAAAACTATAAAGATGAAAAATTTCCTATTCGCCTTTATAATAGGTGGTTTTGGCAGACTTCTATCCCATGTTTTGGCAGGGGTAATCTTCTTTGCTGAATTTGCTCCTGAAGGCCAGAACCCCTGGGTTTATTCACTTATCTACAACCTTTCTCATATTATTCCTGCCCTAATAATAGTTGGAATAGTAATAGTAATCTTATTCAGGCAGTCAGGAAAAGTACTGATCTATAATAATTAAATTAAGAAAAAAGGGGTAAAACAAAATGGAAAACCAGAAATTATTAAAAAAGATCCAACAGCAGCTAAATAATACCAAAACTAAACCATTAAATATTAATAGAAGCTATGCTATTCTGGTACCAATAATAAAAGATAAAAATAAAGATTTATCACTACTCTATCAAATAAGATCAGAAAATCTAACAACCCAACCCGGGGAGATCTCTTTCCCCGGGGGCAGGGTTGAAAAAGGCGAAACACCTTCCCAGGCAGCCATTAGGGAAACCATTGAAGAACTAGGTATTTCTATGAAAAATATCAAGCCTTTAGGCAAATTAGACTTCCTGGTAACTCCTTATAACTTTGCAATCTATCCCTATTTAGGCCAGCTAACCGATGTTTCAGTAGATAAAATCAATAATAATGATAATCTCAATGAAATCAAAAAAGTTTTTACTATTCCATTAAACTTTTTAATCAACAACCAGCCTGAAGAATATAAAATCAATGTTAAAACAAAGCCAAAGGAAAATAGCGACTTCCCATTCCATCTAATTAAAGATGGCCATAATTATCAGTGGCGTGAAGGCGACTATTCAGTTCTCTTCTACAGATATCAGGATAAAATTATCTGGGGTTTTACAGCTCTATTTACCTATAATTTCATAGAACATTTTAAGGCAGCCAATTGCCTAGAAGAATAATTTAAGCTCCTTTTTGGCCGCTTCCTGTGAGTCTGAAGCGTGAATTAA